>NZ_LUUM01000291.1:0-126164 GCF_001644125.1 Methylosinus sp. R-45379 | reverse complement strand
AGGCGAGGTGAAGAAACGCCAATGCCTTACGGTTGAGGTTTTCGAAGTCCTTGGCCAACCTTCGGCAGCGACCGAGCCAAGAAAAGGTTCTTTCCACGACCCAGCGGCGGGGCAAAACCTCGAAGCCTTTGGCCGCATCCGAGCGCTTGACGATCTCGGTGTCGACAAATGGCAATGCCTTCTTCTGTGCGTCGCGGAACTGCGGGCCCTGATAGCCGCCGTCTGCGAACAGATAAAAACTGCTTGCAGACGGGGCGGGCCATACGTTTTTGAACGAGATGTCATGGCGATCGAAAAAAGCGCCACAGCACCATTCCGTTCGGAGACTGCTCTAGTCCGCGTCGTACGCTCTGAAATTGCTGGTGTATTTTGCATAATATTGGATAGATATAGCATTATTGCATAAAATAAAAAATGTCAGGAACGCATCTCGCTGAGTTAAAAATAATACTTATTAGGCTCATTGCGGACAGATATACTAGCGGATGCGAGAATTATGGCCAATATTCGAAACTTCATGCAGAAATGCTATTTCAATTCTAAATATTAATAGATCCAGCTTGATTATAAAGCCTGCGCCGCTATATTCATTGCTAATGAACTTCGAGAGCGCTATGGACCGAGGTCATCGGTGCCCGACTTCGTCGCCGAATTGTTAGCAGGAGGAAGGTGCGATAACGCCCCTCATCGCAACTACAGACACCCGCTGCCGCGGCCATATAGATTATTCGGGCGCCTTCGGGATCCACAGAACTCAACTAGTCAGCAACAATGCTTCATATTGCGGCAGCAGCGTTTGCGCGCTCATGGTTTCGACGAGGCGCAATCCTCTTTCAACGCGTTGCGTCCAATCGAACTCGCGAGCAGCCAGAATGCCAGCAGCGAGCGCTTCGCTATCCCCGGATGGCGTCAACAGCGCGATGTCCGAAAGTAGGTCGTGCAACTCCGTATCGGGATCGGCGGTTGCGATGATAGGGCGGCCGCTCGCCAACATCCCCCCGAGCTTGGATGGCAGGACGAGGTCGGCAGCTCCCTTCGACTGCGGCAACACATGCAAATCGGCGAGAGCGAGCAATTCATTCATTCTCTCTACCGGTTGAATTGGTAGGAAGCGAACATTGGGGAGGTCGGCAGATTGTCGTTGCAGCGCCTCACGCATAGGACCAGCGCCAGCGACGACGTAATATATATCATGTTCCGATGCGAGCCTTCGCGCCGCCTCGATCAGGATCTCCAGCGCCTGTTTGGGACCCAGGTTGCCAGCGTAGAGCACGACGAAAGCGCCTGCCGGTAGAGCGAGCTCTTCACGAAAAGGACTACAAGCCTTCGGCGAGGGCGAAATAGCGGTGGTGTCGACCCAATTCCGCAAAACCGATATTTTTCCCGGCGACAGTCGTTTGACGACCAGCGCCTCGTTCATCTTGTGGGAAATCGTTATAATTTTGTCGAACCCGTCCAAGAGCCAACGCTCGACGCCATTTGCGAGCTTCCGAACGGCGCCGCCATTCAGGGGACCGACCTCGAATGCCGCATCCACTTCGAGGTCTTGGACATGGAGCAGGCTACGCGCTCCGACGAGCTTTGCCGCCAGTAGAGCGACCGGCGCGGACATCAGCGTCGGTTCGATACAAATCACGACGTCCGGTCGGAAGCAAATGATCCGCCATGCGACCGCCGGCGCCGCAGACACGGCGAAACTCAACGGAGCCAATAGTCGCCACAGACCGGGAACCCCTGCCCTCAACGCGATGGGGCATCGCGTCACTCGGATAGCCCCGACGAACTCTGTTGCATAAACGCCTCCACGGTAAGGCGCGCGCACGAACCAGCCAGGATAGTGCGGCGGAGCGGTGACGACCTCCATCTCGTGGCCTCTCGATTCGAGATACCGAGCCAACTCGGTCGTGTATTTTCCACACCCAATCAATTCCGGCGTGAAATTGATAGCATGGATCAAGATTTTTTGGGCAGATTCTCTATATTTAACATCATGGCAGCAAATACTATCGTATAATCTGTCGTCAACTTCTGAATTTGAAGCGCCATTCCTTTCAAAGTCCGCACCAACCCCGCTCATCATACAGCTCTTCTATAAAATCAAAAGCGGAAATTACCAAAGATCATTCCGGCTGTCCGACCGCTGAATTTCGGACAGTCCAGAAAACTCTTATATCTTTCTCGACGAAAGGGGACGGATAGCGTCCCTGCGCAGCTCATCCCTTGAATAGCTGCCGCACTTTGGGTGAATCTCTCGATCCGGCCCAAATTGAACGCGACCTCGGATATGCGCTCGCCGTCCGACCCAGATAAGCTACGAGTGCTCCTTATAAACACCTCTAACTTGGCCGACAAGACAAAGGTAGTCTTGCCTGCCATGCACAGTTAACGGCGGCAGCGGTCGTCCCCGAAGAGAGAGAGTTCATTCCGTCTCTATCAGCTGTTTGCGAGATCGGCTATGTTCTCGCTCGACCATCGCGACGGGTCGTGCCCCCACCGGTGGCCGCCGCACGCCGCTCGCGCTACGGAGCTATGAAAAGCGCGCTTCGCGAGCGGCTTGCTCCTGAACTGCTACGCCACTGGTGGAGGCACGACCAAACGCGGATGCGTTCCAGAATGTATGGTCCTCGAAGCGGTGAAAAAGCCGAACGCCTCGCTGAGGTCCGCGCGCCGAACCGGCTGAACACCCATCGTCACGAATAAGAACGGATAGAGGGACGCAAACTGATTTGGTTCCGAAAGGCGTATGCTGATCGCTCAGCGCTCAGCGCCCCTTTTGAAATATTCGTCGCGTTGCTGGCCTTTCGAGAAATTGGCAGCGGCATCGATGCGAGCCCTGCTCATCCGACCGGCTCGACCTGTTCGCGTCTGAGCTTTGCGCGAACATGTCCCCCCATAATTTCGAGCAGCACCTCTATGCGACCCGAGTCGTCCAGGCGTTCGAGCAGGCCGAGCGCCTCGGAAAATGGACCGCTGATGAGCCTGACTTTTTGACCAAGCTGCAAATTATGTTCGAAGCGAAGCTGGCCGCGATCGTCGGAGGATTGGATCAGCGTTTCGACGACGCCGTAAGGCACGGGCAGCGGACGATCCTGCGCCATGAAGAGAGTCGCTATCCCGATCGTGCCGTTGACACTACGCCATCGGTCGCGATCGAGATCGAGCGCCACGAAAATGTAGCGCGGAAACACAGGCGCGAGCACATTGCGCATTCGTCGCGCATGACGAACTGTTTTGATCCGCCGCGGCATGAAATGACGAAACCCTTGCACTCTCAGGCGCTGCTCTACCGATGTCTCCTTATGCGGCAGCGTATGCGCGAGGTACCAGCGCTCTCCCGGAGCCAGCTCTATGTCTTCCCTGAGACGAGCTTTGTCGCCGCCATCCATTCCGAATACCCCACAAAAAAATTCACGACCTGAACTTCATTCCGAGCACGAAGTAGCATGCAAGAAACGTCTCGTGCTCGGAGGACTCGATCTCGATCGTCATAGCCCGAGCCCGACTGCGCGGACCCAGGCGGAGCCCTCTACGCCACGCATCCGCAGATCATTGACGATCGCTTCCCGAGTCGCTTCCGGCTTCGTCCCGAGAACAACCACGAGTCGACGACGAATACGTTCATCTATTCGTCCATTGAGCTCGATCAACTGGCTGATGACCGAGCGTTTCCCTTCCGGTGGAAGAAACTCCCAAATCACACTCGAGAACAAAACTCGGCTTTCGATGATGCGCGCTTCATGCGGCGCTGTGACTTTCGACATCTCCAGCGCCTCGAGCGTTCGTTCTAGAGGCGCTCCTTGCCTCCATCGTAATTTTGCGAACTCCATCCACGCCTTTCCGGAAGTCGGAACCCGGTCTAGAAGATCGACTAGGCCGCTGGAAAAGCGATCGTCATCGACCGAATTTCCGAGCAGCGTCGCTCGGAGATCGAGCAATCTCGTCGCGACGCCATCCATGTCTCGGAACGCCGCGAGCTCGGCGAGCAGCTCTTCGTCGGCGCGCTGACGCGAAGCCTCGGGCTCCGAATGCGCCGTGGCTTCCATGTGCTTGTCGAATTGGTCGACGACCCGCTCCACCTCGAGGAGGATCAAACCCTGCCGGATGAGAAGAGCCGAAAGCGCCAACGCGCAGACGGATACTGCAATCGAACGGTACCGCATGCCGCGAAACTCAATTCTGGTAGTATTTCTTGTAATATTTCCCATAGTACTGACTATAGGCGCCATATCTCGGCGCCTGACTCTCGTCCACTAGGCTCAAGGCGGCGCCGGCGAGCTTATGATGCTGCATAAAATATTGGATATGTTCCGCCACGGTCTCCCGCGGAGTCATTCGCCACCTTACGGAAAAGACCACCTTATCGGCGAGGCTGGCCAAGACCTTCGCATCGATGACCGGACCGACCGGCGGTGAATCGACGACAATGTAGTCGAAGAGATCCCGCAGCTTTTCGCTGAGCTGGCGCATGCGCTCCGACCCTAGGAGATCCGGCGGATTCTGCGATTTCGAACCGGCCGGCAGAACCGTGAGGTCATCGAGACGAATGACGGCTTGTTCCAACGGAACGGCGCTCGTCAAGAAATCCACGAGTCCCGGCTTCGCCTCCGCGCCGAACTGCTTGCTGATGGATGGATGGCGCAGATCCCCGTCGATCAGCATGACGCGCATTCCCGCTTTCACAGCGGACCAGGCGAGCGACTGGGCGAGCGTCGACTTGCCTTCGCTCGGGAAGGAGGAGGTCACGAGGATCACCTTGGCCGGATTGTCGACGTCGGCCATTTGTATGCCGACCCTTATGTTGCGGATCGACTCGGCGTAGCGAGACAGCGGCTTGGCGATGACATAGCGCGCCGGCTCCAGAGTTTTTCCATCCACTTCGCGATCCTTGGCGCTCAGCAATGGAAGCGACGCGAGGACAGGCGTTCCGAGCTTTTCCTCGATCTCGCGCGACGAGAGGAATCCGGAATTCAACATATCGAGAGCGACGGCGCCGCCGATCCCGATCAGAAGGCCGACGACTCCTGCGAGAGACAGAACGAGCCCTTTTTTCGGAAAGGAAGGCGCTCCAGGCCTGATCGCCGGAGAAATGACCCTGGCTTCGTTCTCCTCGAAGGTCGATTGCTCTTGAGTGATCTTGGCGCGGGACAAAAAATTCTCGAATAGCGTCTTGTTCGCGGCGTTTATCCGCTCGAGTTCGCGCAACCTCACTCCGACGCCGCCATCGATGCCCGTCTCTCCAGTGACCTGCTTCAAGCTCGCGTCGAGCGATTCCTCGCGGGATTTCGCGACGTCGTAATCGTTCTTCAGATTCGTCAGAATACGCTGCACCTCCGCAGCGATCGAGCGCTCGATGTCCCGCCTTTCCGCGCGCGTGTTGATCAGCATGGGGTGCTGAACATCGTAGCGTGTGGAGAGATCGGCCTCCTTCCTCGCGACCTCGGCCTGCTGCTTGCGAAGATCGGCGATCACGGTCGAACGGACGACGTCAGGAATGGCCTGCAAATTGCCACCCTTCTGCATCACCTGCGCCACCTGCTCATATTTGGCGCGCTTCTCGGCAGTCTCGGCGCGGGCGGTGATGAGCTTGCCATTGAGCTCGGAGAGCTGCTGTTCCGAGACGGTGACCTTGGCGTCCGCATTGGTGGTGACGAGATTGTGCTCCTTGCGGAAGTCAGCGACGGCCTCCTCGGATTGGCGCAACGTATCGCGCAACGACTCCATGCGCTCGGTGAGCCAGCTGGAGGCGCGTTTGGCGGCGTCATAGCGTGCGTCGAGCCGATCGACGACGAAGGCGTCGGCGACGGCATTGGTCAAACGGACCGCCTTTGCCGGATCCTCGGAGTTAACCGAAATAGAGAGGACAAAGGTCCTGTTGACGCGCTGGACCTCGAGCGCGTTCCGCAACCGTTGGATCGAGGCCAACACCTCCGGCGGAATCTGATCGCCGCCTTGAGGCTCGACCTTGCCTGCCGGTTCGGACGAAGAAAAAAGCCCTGTCAGGAAACCGAAAAGTCCCAATTTCTGCGACGCTCCGAACTCCTTATCCTGCGTCAGCTTCTCCTTCTCGACGACCCTTCGAAGCAGGTTGATCGATTGGATGACCGAGACCTGACTATCCACATTGGAGGTCTCGAGATTTAGTTCCGGCAGGATTTGCTCCGCGCCGAAGATTTTCTCTTTCCGCGGCTCGAGAAGGATCTGCGCGGTCGCCGTGAAACGCGGCGTGACCATCAGCAGCGCGAGGAAGGCCACGGCCATCACGACGATGGCCGTAGCGACGACCACCTTCCACCGGCGCCAGAAAAAGTCCTGCAATTGGCGCAGATCGATGGCGTCGCTCTCTCCGCCATCCGAGTTCACTTGCGTCAACGCCTTGGAAATCTGGCCATGCATCAATCGAATGTCCCTTTAGGGCCAAAGCACAGTTTAAGATGTTTCAAGTCACTAGCATATCTGCCGCGGATTGCGAAGCGGCTCGCGCGCGAAACCGCCTCAGCGATCCGTCGCGACCGATCCGCTCCACGATTGCGCGACCCCGGCCCCCAGCAGCGCGACCCAGGTCAGGGCGACGGCCTGCATCTGCACGCTGAAATCCACGAAGGCGTGGAGCGCCACGACCACTGTGGCTGCGCATGCGACCAGCGGGGCCGACGCCGCCCTTTTTCTTTCGATCGCGCCCAGAACGCAGCGCACGAACAGCATACCCACGCCGAGAAAGAGCAGAACAGCGACGGGAACGCCCAAGCCTTGCAGCGCTTCGAGATAGCTGTTGTGGGCCATGTCCCAGACGCCGAACGGACCGATGGTCCCGTCCCGATACATGGGGAACACTTCCGAAAATGTTCCGTCGCCGAAGCCGAACAAAGGCGCATCGAGAATAGAACGCCATGTCAATCCATAGACGGCCAGTCGGTCATCTGAAGCAAATCCTTGGATGGAAAGGCGATCGGCGAGAAAGTCGCCGTAATTGAACAGCGCCACGCCCATGGCGAGGCCTGCCGTCAGCAGGCCGAAGCCGGCGCCAATCGCATTCTTGCGCCCGCGGACGCCGGCGAGCAGCAGGATCGTCAGCAGGCCTCCGAGACTCGCCGACACCCCACCGCGCGATCCGGTCAGGACCAGCGCCGCGCCGATAACCAGCACGACAGCGATCCAGACGGCCCCTCCTGCGACCGTCAGCGCCAACAGGCCGGCGAGGCGGCGCGAAATTGCGGCGGCCTTCCCCTCCCCCCTCGCAATATAGAAGTTCAGCAGGATCCCGAGCCCGCTCATCAAGCCGAGGCCGGCATAGGTCGCATAGCTATTGCGGTTCACGAAGGTCGAGGTGAGGGAATCATTGTAGGTGACCTTGCCAAACCACAAGATCGTGTTCGGGAAGACGAAAAATGCGACAATTCCGTACGCGGCATAGGCCGCCCCCGCCAGCGCAATGAAGCGGACGAGCGATTGCGCCCGCGCCGAGGAACGGCAGAGTTGGAGCGCGAGCCAGAAGGCGGCGCAGCAGGTGAGGAAACGCGCCGCCGCGAGGACGGTGGCGTCCCGATTGACCGAGATGCTCCCCGCGAAATCTCGTCCCGACGCCTCGCGCGCCATTTGCCAGATCGGATTGTGATAGCCTGCGGGGATCCAATGAGCGATCTGGATCAACGCCCATCCGAAAACGACCGCGCAAGCCGTCGCCGGGAACCAGATTCGGTGAAGCGCGACAGGATGGCGCCGTCCGGAAAGAGTTCGAACCAGCTCGAAGGCGATCACCAGCCCGCTGAACCAGATCGCATTGACGCCCCATGCCAATGAGCGATCGGAACCGAACCAGAAAGGCGCCCAGCCGAGAGCTGCGAGAAAGAGAAAGAAGATAAGGTCGTCCAGCGCCGCCGAGACGCGCGACAGGTGCCGTTCGGATTCTCTCGGAGCCGCGGTTTCTGGCGATGCTTCGTCGCCGTCGCCCTCTTCGGGGGAAGGCGCGACCCAAGGGATTCTCTCGCTTCGAGCCCTGCCCTGCTGGCCAGAAATCTTGTGATCGTGCCGATCCCGCATTTCACTTCCGACGCGTCGGCTCGATCAAAGAAAAGATCGACCGCAACTAATTGCCGTTCAATTCTATTTGAACGGCAATATCGTAAAGGTCGAGCTGATACAACCTGGATTCGGGCGCGATGCCGACATGAAAAAGCGCTTTTGACTTTTCAGAAATCGGCCGATCGACATACGCTCCTCTCTCACGGAAAAGTCGCGGCGTCGCGAGAGAGGGCGCAACGCCGCGTCTTGCCGAGCCTGGGTCCTCGGCGAATGCCCCGCGCCCTATGCGCAGGCGCGGATGCCGAGGCCGATGGCTTCGCGGCCGGACATGTCGGTGAAGGCCAGATTGTCCAGAGCCTGATGACGCCGCACCCAGGCTTGGATCGCCCGCGGGTAGACGCTCATCATCAGCGTGTTGCCTCCCCAGGAGGTCTCCCCCTCGTTCGTGCGCGCCGAATGGAAGCGCAGCGTCGCCTCCGGCGAAACGCAGGCATGGCGCGCGCCGAGCTTCATCGTGCAGGCCGATGCGCAGTAGCCGTCGATGGCGACGGTCCGCCGCGTCACATTGGCCGAGCGGACCTGCTCATAATAGTCGAGCACATTGCCGCCGCGGTCATAGCTCGAATAATCGGCACGCGGCGTATAGCCGCCAGCGAGATCGGCGCGGCGGGAATAGCCGTAGCGGCTCGAGCTGGCCGCCCGGCTCGAATAGCCATTGTCGAAGGAGCCGAACAGATCGGAGAAGAGATCGGCCTTGGCGGGCGCCGAAGTGAAGGCGGCGAAGCCGGCGAGGCCGAGAATAGCGGCGCGCTTGGCGATGCGGGGAGTGATGAAGGCGCCGAGCGAAGCGGAGAACATGGGTCTGATCCTCTCTCTAGTCAGATGAGGCGGCCCTTGGAATGGTGGGGCGCGGCCTCTTCGGTGAGGATCAATTTGACGGCGACGCTCTAACGGCCATTAAGCCGCGGTAATGCAACTCGAGCGGCATCGGCAAGAATTTGGAAACCATATGCCGGAGAGTCCGGGCAACATATTGAATATAATTAGATTATAAGACCATTTACCAAGCAGTAGCAGAGAATTCTTAACCATCTCGTCCGAAAGATTTTCCGCAAAATCGCGTAATCGAGATGATTTCGCTCCTTCGGCGACTGCGGACAACGGCCAGCAGATTGTCTGAATTTGCCGTTTACTATGATCGATCGAAGCGCCTTGACCAAACGACGCGGGCTCGAAATGCTTCACAACATTCGCTCGACTGATCGAGCGAGCGGCCGTCGCAGGGAGTTCCAGCTCCCGAACGACGGCCTGACCACATTGATCGAGGAAGGATCAAACATGGCTATCGACGTCACTATCATGCCGCCGTCCCCGGCGGAATCCCCGCGCGCGACGAGCGAGCGAGCGCCCTCCCCTAGCCCGTTCCAGGCCCGAAAGCTTCGCGCCGGCTGATCGCCTGCGCCTGCGCTCCGAACCGGAACATCGACGCCGATTGTCGCTGGCGCTTGGCGCCGCCTCGGCGAGCTACGGGAGTTTTTGCTTTGAATCTCAACATTAAGACACGCCTCCGCCCGACCGAGGCCGCTCCAGACCTCTTCAAATTCAAGCTCGTGTGCTTTGGAAACGATGGCCCGACGGCCATTTTGTGCGATCGATCCGACCTGTCGACGCTCTGCCGCAGGCTACCAACGCGGACGGCGGCGTTCTACATGCTGATCGGCTCGCATGCGACGACGCCCATATTGCGACCGGGCGAAACCTGTGACGTCGAAGGACGCATGCGCACGCATCTCCACGACGCCCAACTTCACTGGTTCGATCGAGCGCTGATCGTCTATGGCCCGGCGATCGACAAGTCACGCGCGCTCGCTCTGCAATATTTCGCGCATGAGCGCTTATTGAAGCTCGGACGCTGCCGGCTGGGTTCCGGCGCCGACGCCGAGTCGCCGGCGCGCTCCGTGCTGACGAAATCCCGCCCCCTCTATGAGCAAATGCGCCTGCTGGTCGGCGCGCTCGGCGAGGATTGGTTCGAGGATCATGACGTCGCAACTCGCGAGGAAGACGATCCGCTGGCGCCCTATGAAGTGCCCGATGACGCCGAACGCGTCACCGTCTTCGAGAAAGGCGCCTACCGAGCGGCGGCCGCCCTCGTCGACGGCGATTGGGTTCTGCTCGCGGGCTCGGAAATCCGCGACAGGACGCAACCGTCGGCGCGACGCTCCGACATCACGACCCGGGTGAAGCTCCTCCGCTCCGGCTTGCTGAAGCCGTCTCCCGATCATCCGGGCGCGATGGTGCTGCTCTGCGACCTGCGCGTGACCTCGCTCGACGCGGCGGGCAAATTCATCGTCGGCAATAGATCGTCGCTTACGCGCTTCTGGCGCGATGTGGGTGAAGAGTCTCCGCGCCGCCTCCCCCTGTTCTGACGCAGCGCGCGGGCGTCCGCCGCTATCGACGCCCGCGCGCCCCCTTCCCTCGCGAGACCCGCGCGCCTGCAAATGGCGCGAACGAAGGAATTTTGCCATGAGCAGGAAGAAGCTCGCCGCCGCGCTCCGATCGACGTCGATCGACGACGACGGTTCCTATGATGCGCAAAGCGATCGTTTCGGAAATCTGTTGGATGGCCGGCCGTCGACTGCGGATGAGCTGGCGAAAGCCTGCCTCGACGCGGCTTTGACGCAGCGGCTGCGAAAACGCATCCGGCGCGGCGACACATTCACACTCATTATAAAGGCGCCGGGCGCCGATTGGATCGCGCCCCTCGCCGAGGCGGCCAGGCGGCTCGTCACGGATGCGGAGATTTTCACCGATGGCGGCGGCTCCAAAACTGCGAAGCGGCCGCACACGGCCGGCGCCGACATCGCCGAGGCGCTGTCCGAGGGGCGATGCGCAATCGGCGTCTCCCAGGAACCGGAGCGATTTCTGCCGGCTACGCTTCTGACCGTCGCCGATGCGCATCTCACCGTCGCGCCGCCGGATGGCGCCGTTCTGCGCCGGGTCTTTCACATCTTGCGCGGCCGCCGGCTGCGTGGGCCAATTCCGCCTGGCGCCGCCGACGGCCTGAGCTTTTCAGAAATCGTCGCCGCATTCCGACCGGATGTCGGCGCCGTGCAATTGCTGGAAAATCTCGCCTCCTTCGCCGCGGCGAAGGCCCGCGCCGGCGCGGCGGAGGATACGCCAAGCTTGGAGGAGCTGCCCGGCTATGATGGACCGGCGCGCGAGTGGGCGCTCAGCCTCGTCGCGGATGTCGCCGCTTGGCGCGCGAAAAAGCTGCCTTGGCGCGCCATCGCCGCTTCCATCGTGCTCAGCGGTCCGCCTGGAACCGGCAAGACGCTGCTCGCGCGGGCCATCGCCAGAACCCTCGATGTCCCCATCGTGTCGACCTCCTGCGGCGCCTGGTT
This sequence comes from Methylosinus sp. R-45379, assembly GCF_001644125.1. Lineage (NCBI taxonomy): Bacteria > Pseudomonadati > Pseudomonadota > Alphaproteobacteria > Hyphomicrobiales > Methylocystaceae > Methylosinus > Methylosinus sp. R-45379. Next base: position 114,744 of record NZ_LUUM01000291.1, on the reverse strand, counting down.
CACGACGCGCGACGGCAATCTCGGCGACGTCATTCAAGCTGCGCAGGCGGACTTCGACGCCGCCCGCGCGCAGCGTCCGACCTTGCTGTTCATCGACGAGCTGGACGGAATTCCCGATCGCCGCAATCTGTCGTCGCGCGGGCGCGACTGGTGGCAGCCGATCGTCAATTTCGTGCTGACGCTCCTCGACGGGGCGACGACGCCGCGCGAGGGGATCATCGTCATCGGGGCGACCAATCATCCCGAATCTCTCGATCGGGCGCTCATCCGGCCCGGACGCTTCGACCGCATCATCCCGCTGGCGGCGCCGGACGCCGCCGCGCTCGGGCGCGTGCTGCGCTATCATCTCGACGCGCAGCTCGCCGACGCCGATCTCGAGGCCGTCGCTCGTCTCGCGCCGGGCTCCACCCCTGCCGACGCCGCCGGCTGGGCCAAGGCGGCGACGAGCCGCGCCCGCGCGGCCGGACGGGCGCTGGAGATCGACGACCTCGTCGCCGTCGTCGCGCCCGAGGACGACCGGTCGCCGGAGGATCTGCGGATCGCCGCGATCCACGAGGCCGGGCATGTCGTCGCGCATCTCGCCGCCGGCCGCGAAGTCACGCAGGTCTCGCTGATCACACGCGGCGAATCCGGCGGACGCACGGTTGCGCATGCGCCGACGATCGCGCCGAGGCGGCGGGATATAGACGATATCGCCCTCGCCATGCTGGCCGGGCGCGCCGCCGAGCAGGAACTGTTCGGCGAGGCGTCCGCCGGCGCCGTCGGCGATCTCGCCCAGGCGACGCGGCTGCTCGCCGAGGCGCGTGCGCGGCAAGGGCTCGGCGACAGCCTCCTCCACCGCGGCGAGCCGATCGAGACGTTGCTGGCGAGCGACCGCGCGCTTCGCGCCGCCGTCGAGCGGGACCTCGTCCGTATTTATGACCGCGCGCTCGACCTCATTCGCGAGCGGCGCGACGCCGTGCTCGTGATCGCCGACCGATTGCAGGAGAGGCGATGTCTCACCGGAGCGGAAGCGGAGACGGCGCTCTTACGCCCGAATGGCCCGTGAGCATGTCGGCGCCTCGAGAGGTCGACACGGACCGATCGGCCGACTGACGGCGTCCACTCTCGAGGCACGGCGCCGGGCTGCGACACCATCGATTCCCGCCCTATTGCCCTGCCCACAAGAGTGGTCCAAAATGCGCTCATCGCCGGATTTTTGGCGCTGCGAATATCTTGGAATTTCAGGGTTTTCCAGAGTGTGGCCGAGGATCCAGGTTCCTCGGCCGCGCCCCACTGGCCCGGCCCTGCAGAACCCTACTCGAAGGTCACGCTCAACCCGTGGCGCTCGAGTTCTTCCTCTATCGCTTCCAGAATCGACTGCAGCTCGACGATGTCGATGGGGATTTCCTGGTCGGGGGCGTCCCAATGGTCGATATCGTCGAGGCGGATGAAGAAATCCGTGTCCTCCTCGGCGTCTGGGGGCGGCGCGCTATTGGCGATGGTCAGCACATGGCCGCTGGAGAGGACGCGAATCGCGCCTTCCGTCATCTCGATCTGGATCGATTTGCGCCGCGCCATGTCGATGCTCCCGCTTCAGCTCACTCTACGATCAAACCGGCCCGTAGCGCCACCTTTCGCATCAAGGTCGGCAGCCCTTCCTCGGTAAGGCGCGCCAATGGCGTCCAGCGGCCGTTCTCGATATGGGGCGGCGGCGCCGGAAGCGTCGCGGCGAATATGGTCAGCCGCAGCGAAAAATGCGTGAACACATGCTCGACCTCCCCCGGCAGCGCGCGCCAGCGCGCCGCGGCGGGCGCATGGGCGTGAGCGCGGGAGGGGTCGAAATCGACGCGAAAGGGCGTCGAGGGAAATTCGCTCATGCCGCCGAGCAGGCCGCGCGGCGGCCGCGTGCGCAGCAGGGCCGCGCCGCCGCAGGTGAGGACGAAAGCCGCGCCGCGCCGCAGCGGCTTCTCGAGCTTTTGCGCCTTGACCGGGAAACGCTCGGTCTCGCCGCGCCGCGCCGCCTCGCAGGCGGAAGCAAAAGGGCAGAGATCGCAGCGCGGCCCGCGCGGCGTGCAGACCGTCGCGCCGAGATCCATCAGCGCCTGGGTGAAATCGCCGGAGCGTGAGGCGGGAAGCAGCGTCTGCGCCGTCTCGCGCAATTCGCGCTTGGCCTCGCGGATCGGCCTGTCGATGGCGAAGAGCCGGGCGACGACGCGCTCGACATTGCCATCGACGGCGACGCAGGGCGCATCGAAGGCGATGGCCGCCACCGCCGCCGCCGTATAGGGGCCGACGCCCGGCAGCGAGAGAAGATCCTCCTCCTCCCGCGGGAAAACCCCACCGCGCTCGAAAGCCACCTGCTGCGCGCAGGCGTGGAGATTGCGCGCGCGGGCGTAATAGCCGAGGCCGGCCCAGGCTTTCATCACCTCCTCCAGCGGCGCGGCGGCGAGCGCCTCGACGCTCGGCCAACGCACGAGAAAAGCGTGGAAATAGGGTTTGACCGCCTCCACCGTCGTTTGCTGCAGCATGATCTCCGACAGCCAGACGGCGTAAGGGTCGGCCCGCTCGCCGGGCGCGGCGCGCCAGGGCAGATCGCGGCGACGACGGTCGTACCAGGAGAGCAAATCGGACAGCAGCGCACGCGGATCGGGCCGCGGCGGCGATTTTGCGGACGACCTTGCGGCCGACGACTTGGCGGGGGCTCTCGGCATGGGCTAACCTGTCCATAACGAGATCGGAGCCGATCGCGCAAGGAGAGAGCATGACCGACGCGGCGACCGGGCGCTCGAAATCACGGCGATCCCGCCTCATCGGCGAATTCCTCGACAAGACGCTCGATCCTCTGGCCGCGCGCCAGGGCTTCAGCGAAAGCTCGCTGCTGCTGCGCTGGGAGGCGATCGTCGGCGCACGCGTCGCCGCCATATGCGAGCCAGTGAAGCTGCAATGGCCGCCGCGGGCCAAAAGGCGCCCGGCCGACGAGAACCAAGCTGGCGCCAAAAACCGCCCCGCCGAAAAGAAAGACGAGCCGGCGACTCTGGCGCTGCGCGTCGAGCCGGGCTTCGGCCTCGACATTCAGCATATGAGCGCCGCCATCATCGAGCGCGTGAACACGCATCTCGGCTGGCGCTGCGTCGCCAAGATCACGATGAAGCAGGAGCCGCTCTCGCCCCGCCGCGTCCGGCCGACGAAGCCGCCCGTCGACCTCGCCGCGCGCCGACAGGCGGAAGCAGTGACCGAAGGCGTCGCCGACGAGAGGCTGCGGGCCGCGCTGGTGACGCTGGGCGAGCGCGCGCTCGCCAAGCCGGCCCGCTGATTATTGGATGATCCAATAAGCATCCGGGTCGCCGCGCATATGCACCTTCACCAGCCGGCTGAAGGGCGGGACCACCTCGACGATGATATCGCCGCCGAGCACGCGGCAATCCTTGCTCTTCAAGCCACGGCGGATGATCTCCCGCGCCGCCTCCAAATCATATTGCTCGGCGAGCTCGATGACGCGCTGCATATCCGCGCGCTCCTTGCAGCCGGCATAGCCCGGAAAGCCTTCATAGATGACGGCGACCTCGATGGCCGCCGCGGGCGCGAGCAGAAAAGGCGCGAGCGCCGCGCCGAGAATGAAAGAGAGCTTCATATTCGTCTCCGCTGAAAAGAAAGGCTCGCCGGCAGGGGACGCGCACGCTTTTAAAAAAGACGATTGGAAATCGATCATCGACGCCAGGGCGAATCACTGCGCGCCATGGTCGCTCATTCGGCGGCAAAATTCCGCTGTGGATTTATCGAAATCGCTCGACCGCGTAGGGCGCCGGATCGGTGAAGGGCGTCTCCCCGGTCATCATCTCGGCGAGCAGCCGACCGCTCACCGGGCCGAGCGTGAAGCCATGATGCTGATGGCCGAAATCGAACCAGAGGCCCTGATGGCGGGGCGCCTTGCCGATGATCGGCAGCATGTCCGGGAAGCAGGGGCGGCAGCCCATCCAGGGCTTGGGATCCAGCCGCTCGCCGAGCGGGAACAGCGTGCGCGCGAGAAGCTCGTCCTTATCCACCTGCACGGGCGTCGGCGGCGCGTCGCGGCGGGCGAATTCGGCGCCAGTAGTGAGGCGCACGCCGCGCGTCATCGGCGCCAGCACATAGCCATTGTCGGCGTCGAGAACCGGATGGAAGAGCCGCGCGCCCTCCTTGGTTCCGTAATGCATGTGATAGCCGCGCTTGACCGCGAAGGGCAGATCATAGCCCAGCGGACGGAAAATCTGGTCCGACCAGGGGCCGAGCGCGACGACGATGTCGCGGACGATCAGCGCGCCATCGTGGGTGGGCGCGCTCCAATGTCCGTCGCGCGTCTGCTCGAGCGCGCGCACATCGCCTGCGAGGAAACGCCCGCCGCGGCGCTGGAACAGCGCGGCATAGGCCTGCGCGACCGCGCAAGGATCGGCGACCGAGGCGGTGTCGCGAAAATGCACGGCGCCGACGACGGGCGCTATGTCGGGCTCCAGCGCCGATAGGCCGGCCGCGTCCAGCTCCTCGACGCGCAGCGAGAAATCGCGCAGCCGCGCGGCGTCGACGAGCCCTTTGGCGAGGCTCTTCTCGCTGCGATAGAGCTTGATCCATCCGGTGCGGCGCACGATGTCGCCGGCGCCCGAAAGCTGGATCAGCGCGTCATGTTCCTCGAGACAGCGCTCGACCAGCGGCAGCGCGTCCAGAGCGTGGCGCTTGGCGCGCTCCGGCGAGCTTTCGCGGAAATAGCGCCACAGCCAGGGCGCGACGCTCGGCAGGGCCGAGAAATGATAATGCGCCTGCGGCGAGAGATTGAGCGCATAGCGCAACAGATCGCCGAAGTCCCGCGGGAAGAGATAAGGGAAGATGGAGGCGCGCTCGATGAGCCCGGCGTTGCCGAAGCTGGTCTCGAGCCCGGCCGCGCCATGCCGGTCGACGAGAACGACGTCTCGCCCCCGCGCCTGCAGATGCAGGGCGGCCGAAACTCCGACCATTCCCGCGCCCAGCACGGCGACATCGGCGGTCTGCTGCATAAGGTCCTCCGGGCGAACATATTCTAAAAGCGGAATATGGCGGCGCGGGCGGGCGAACGCCAGCGCAGGCGTTGGCTCATCCGCTGCAATATTTCGGCCAGAAAGGGTGTCTCGTATTCCGGCGGCGCGACCGGCGAAGGCCGCTCAAATGACCTCGATGAGGCTTTCGCCTCGCTCCAGCGCCGCCAAAATCTCGGGAAGCATCGTCTCGAACCAGGCCAGAAGCTCGCGCTTCCGCGTATTCGGAACGCGCACCCAGACGATTGGCGGACCGCCCCCCTCGAGCGCTTTCCGCTGCGCAAAATCCTCGTCTTTGGAGATAACGACGGCGGAGATAACGGCCCACTGCCGCACGGGCATAGCTCCAGATCGAACTGTCGCTGGCGTCGCCGAGACCGACGTCCCCGACGTGCTCGGCGTCATGTCCCGCCGCGGAGAGCCAGCGCGCGAGCGCTGGCGGCAGTTGCGCATCGACGAGAAAGCGCATCAGGCGACGCGCAAGATCGGATGATCGCTCTGGCGCGCGGCGAATTCGAGGACCGCGGCGATATCCGACGCCTCGAGCAGCGGATAATCCTCGAGAATCTCCTCATTCGAGGCCCCCGCCGCGAGAAGGTCGAGAACGTCTTTGACGCGAATGCGCAGCGAGCGGATACAAGGGCGTCCGCCGCATTGCTGCGGGTCGACAGTGATGTGCTCGAGCTGGCTCATTTCGACCTCCGGTTCCCTTTCAATATATCGCGAGGTTCGCTCGGGGTCACCCAGGCCTTCGTCTGGAACGCCAGCCTCCGCATCGCGCCTTGCTGTCTTTAGGACCTATTCACCACGAACACAGGAAGCGGAGCCGGGCCGCCCCCTTCACTCTGCTCACGGAAGGGCCTAAACGATCCTCTTCCCGCAGACCCGGCTGCGCCGAGACTTTTCCAAAGGACGCCCGAGCCCATGATCCCCCGCTATTCCCGCCCCGAGATGACGAAGATTTGGGAGCCGCAGACGCGCTTTCGCATCTGGTTCGAGATCGAGGCCTATGCCTGCGACGCGCTCGCCGAAATCGGCGTCATCCCCAAGGAGAGCGCCAAGGCGATCTGGGACAAGGCGGATTTCGTCACTTTCGACGTCGCCCGCATCGACGAGATCGAGCGCGTGACCAAGCATGACGTCATCGCCTTTTTGACCCATCTCGGCGAGTTCATCGGCCCGGATTCGCGCTTCGTGCATCAGGGCATGACCAGCTCCGACGTGCTCGACACCTGCCTCGCCGTGCAATTGGCGCGCGCCGCCGATCTCTTGATCGCCGATGTCGATGGATTGCTCGCCGCGATAAAGCGCCGCGCGCTGGAGCATAAATATACGCCGACGATCGGCCGCTCGCATGGCATTCACGCCGAGCCGACAACCTTCGGCCTGAAGCTCGCGCAGGCTTACGCCGAATTCACCCGCGCCCGCGAGCGGCTCGTCGCTGCGCGCAAGGAGGTCGCGACCTGCGCCATCTCCGGCGCCGTCGGCACTTTCGCCAATGTCGATCCGCGCGTCGAGGAGCATGTCGCCAAGCAGCTCGGCCTCGCGGTGGAGCCCGTCTCCACGCAGGTCATTCCGCGCGACCGTCACGCCGCCTTTTTCGCGACGCTCGGCGTCGTGGCGTCATCGGTGGAGCGGCTGGCGATCGAGATCCGCCATTTGCAGCGCACCGAGGTGCTGGAGGCCGAGGAATATTTCTCGGCCGGGCAGAAGGGCTCCTCCGCCATGCCGCATAAGCGCAACCCCGTGCTCACCGAAAATCTCACCGGCCTCGCACGGCTGGTGCGCGGCATGGTGACGCCGGCGCTGGAGAATGTCGCGCTATGGCATGAGCGCGACATTTCGCATTCTTCCGTCGAGCGCAATATCGGCCCCGATGCGACAGTGACGCTCGACTTCGCGCTCTCACGCCTGACCAGCGTCGTCGATCAGCTCATGATCTATCCCGAAAATATGCAGAAGAATCTCGACCGCCTCGGCGGGCTCGTGCATTCGCAGCGCGTGCTGCTGGCGCTGACGCAAAAGGGCGTCTCACGCGAGGACGCCTATTCGCTGGTGCAGCGCAACGCCATGCCGGTGTGGCGCGGCGAAGGCGAGTTCCGCAAGCTGCTCGGCGCCGACGCCGAGGTGAGCGCGAAGCTCTCGCCCGCGGAGCTCGATGAATTGTTCGATCTCGCCTATCACTTCAAGCATGTCGACACGATCTTCGATCGCGTCTTCGGCAAGGCGTGACGCTGCTCGCGGACGCTCGCTCCGCATAACCCGACAATCACCTCGCGTCATCGCGAGCGGAGCGAAGCGATCCAGAGCCATGGGGGCGGCTCCTGGATTGCTTCGTCGCTACGCTCCTCGCAATGACGGCGAACCGATCGTCCGGAAAAGCCTTCCGGCTCGCGCGCTCCGCCCGACCTACGCCGCCCTCACGCCACCGTCTGCTTGCCATTCTCGTCGAACAGCACCTCGGTCTCGTCCTCGCCCATCAGAATGAGCGCGCGGGCGAGACCGCCCTCCGCGCGATATTCGTAAGCGTGGCGCAGCTCCACCTCGCCATAGACCATCTTCTCGCACAGAAGCAGACGCTCGGCCTCGTCATAGCGGGCGCGAAAGAATGTGTTGCGATTGTTGAGGTCGTTCGGATCGAGCGGCGACGTCAATTTGAGCGGAAGGCTCACGCCGCTATAGGTAAGGAAATAGTAATAACCGTCACTGTCCGCTTGCATGCGTTCTCTCCCGTCGGACCGGCATTGGCGCTCCCGCCGGCCTCGTCGGAGCGATTGCGTAGCGCGCCCGGCGAAAAAAGAAAACCGCCTCGCTGCGACCAATTCTGCGCTTGACGAAATTCAGAATCGAGATCACCATTTCATCATCGCGTCACAGGGGGCCGCGGGAAACGGCGACGAGCCGCAAACCGAGGCGAACCGATCGAGCGGGACCTCGAGGGATGAGAACGCGATGGGCGGGCCGGCGTGGCAACGCACGCAGGCCTCGAGTCGAGCGATACATGCGAGAGGAGCATGACGCCACCGGGTCACACCGTTTGACCTCAGCCGAGGTCGATGGCGCGGCGAAGAAATCGAGCGCAGGTTTCCTCGGGCGCCGACATTCGTGACATCCCGACGGGCGGCGAAACGCGAAGGCCAAGCGCGACGCCTCCCAATCTTCCGAATCTGGAGCTTTCCGGAGATTTCGCATTCTGCGAAACAAGCGGCCCCGCCAGCCTCAGCGCTGCGGGGCCATCTCATGTCTTCCCCCGCCCGCCGAAATCATTTGTAATTCGTCCGCATTTTCGCTAGCGCCAGCCTGCGGCGCAGCGTCGCGGAGGCGTCGATTTGAAAATCGTCATCGTCGATGAGAGTCCGGTGCGGGCTGCGATCCTCGAGGATGGATTGCGCGAGGCCGGCTTCACCAATGTCGAGCGCATCGCCGAGATGCGCAGCCTGCTCGCGCGCATCTATGCGATCGACCCGGATGTCATCCTCATCGATCTCGAAAATCCGAGCCGCGACATATTGGAGCAGATGTTCCAAGTGAGCCGCGCCGTGCGCCGGCCCGTGGCCATGTTCGTCGATCAGAGCGACGCCGCTTCCATTCAGGCTTCCGTCGACGCCGGCGTCTCCGCCTATATCGTCGACGGGCTGAAGAAAGAGCGCATCAAATCCATTCTCGATCTCTGCGTGTCGCGCTTCAACGCCTTCTCGCATCTGCAGGACGAATTGGCGCGCGCCAAATCGGAGATAGAGGAGCGCAAAACCATAGACCGCGCCAAAGGCCTGCTGATGAAGGCGAAGAAGCTCAGCGAAGAGGACGCCTATCGGCTGATGCGCAGCACGGCCATGCGCGAGAAGAAGAAGATTTTCGAGATCGCCCAGGCGATCATCACCGCCTCGGAGCTGTTCAAATGACCGCGGAGCGCGAACATTTACGCATCGGCTTCATTCCGCTCGCGGACGCCGCCTCGCTCTTCGTCGCCGTGGACAAGGGTTTTACCGCGCAGGAAGGGCTCGATGTCGAGCTCGTGCAGGAAGTCTCCTGGTCCAATGTGCGCGACAAGCTCAATATCGGCATGTTCGACGCCGCGCATCTTCTGGCGCCAATCGCCGTCGCTTCCAGCCTCGGCGTCGGCCATGTGAAGACGCCGATCGTCGCGCCCTATAATCTCGCCATGAATGGCAACGCCATCACCGTCTCTCCCACGCTGCATGAGGCGATGCGGGCGCGGCTCGACGGCGATGCGCTCGATCCGCTGGCCACGGCGCGCGCGCTCGCGCGCGTCGTCGCCGATCGCAAGGCCGCGCAGGCGGAGCCGCTGACCTTCGGCATGACCTTTCCCTTCTCCGGTCATAATTATCAATTGCGCTATTGGATGGCGGCCGGAGGCGTCGATCCGGACGAGGATGTGCGCCTCGTGGTGCTGCCGCCGCCCTATATGGTCGGCAGCCTGGCGCAGGGCCATGTCGACGGCTTTTGCGTCGGCGCGCCGTGGAATTCGGTCGCCGTCGATCTCGGCGTCGGACATATTCTGCATTTTTCGGTCGAGCTGTTCTCGCGCTGCGCGGAAAAATCGCTCGCCATGCGCGAGCATTTCGCGCTGGAGCACCCCAATGTCGTCGCCGCTTTGCTGCGCGCCCTGCATCGCGCCGCGCGCTTCGTCGCCGAGGCCGATCCGCATGAGATCGCCGCTCTGCTCGCGCGGCCGGACCGCGTCGGCGTCGATGCGCAAGTGATATTGCGGACGCTGCAGGGCCGTCTCAAAGTGACGCCGGACGGCGCGACGCGCGAGAATGCGCGCTATCTCCTGCTCGGCCAGGAGGGCGCCGAGCGGCCCGACCCGACACAGGCCGCATGGCTCTATGCGCAAATGGCCCGCTGGGGACAGGCGCCTGTTTCACCCGCGCATCTCGACGCGGCGAAAAACGTATTTCGCGCCGATCTCTTCGACGCCGCGCTGCCCTCCGCCACTGCGCCGCCGCCGCCAACCGGCGATGCGATCGGCGCCTTCTCGGGGCCTGTCTTCGACGATCGCGACATCGGCGCCTATCTGTCGGCCTTCCCGATCCGCCGCGCATAGCCTGTTTTTTGTCGATATGGCGCCCGCACATTGTGCAAGGCGCCGGCTGGCGCATCGCCCCGCGCCGACGCGGCTTTCTTATAGCTCATTGATTCTCATCGGCTAGCGACACTTTCGCTGTTTGGCGCGCCGCTTGCACATAGGGTCATGACGATGCGCCCCGCGCATCACTCTCAGTCCAACGACGGACGAACCAGCAACGCCGCTGTCCCGAGGAGATCGCGCCACATGCGCGCTCCTTCCGGGAAGCGGCTTTTTTGCGTTTCGCGCCGTCGACAGGAAGACGGCGCCGACTCGCCCTAACCGATGCGCTTTCGAAGCGCAAAGAGGACGACGGTGACCATGACAGACGAAGCAAGCGAAGCGAAGACACTGTCGCCGATGGCGTTCGATCGTCGCGCGCTGCTGCGCGGCGCGGCCGGCGCCGCCGCGAGTTTCGCCGCGATACGCGCGGCTTTTCCCGGCGGCGCCTTCGCGCAAGGCGCGGGACCCGAAACGACGAAAGCGATCCTCGGCTATATCGCGCTGGTCGACGCCGCGCCGCTGATCATCGCGAAGGAAAAAGGCCTTTTCGCCAAGCATGGAATGCCCGACGTCGAAGTGACGAAGCAAGCGTCCTGGGGCGCGACGCGCGACAATCTCGTGCTCGGCGGCGCCGCCAATGGCATAGACGGCGCGCATATTCTGACGCCCATGCCCTATCTCATCTCGACCGGCAGAGTGACGCAGAACAATATGCCGACGCCGATGTACATACTCGCGCGCCTCAATCTCGACGCACAGGGCATTTCCGTCGCCAATGAATATAAGGATCTGAAGATCACGACCAACGCCTCCGCGCTGCGCGAGGCCTTCGCCAAGAAGAAAGCCGAAGGCAAGGAGGTGAAGGTCGCCATGACCTTCCCCGGCGGCACGCATGATTTGTGGCTGCGCTATTGGCTCGCCGCCGCCGGCATCGATCCCGACAAGGATGTCTCGACCATCGTCGTGCCGCCCCCGCAAATGGTGGCGAATATGAAGGTCGGCAATATGGACGCCTTTTGCGTCGGCGAGCCATGGAACGAGCAGCTCGCCAATCAAGGCATCGGCTACACCGCCTGCGCGACCGGCGAGATCTGGGCGAAACATCCGGAAAAAGCGCTCGGCCTGCGCGCCGATTGGGTCGACAAAAATCCACGCGCCGCCCGCGCGCTCACCGCCGCTGTGCTGGAAGCGCAGCAATGGTGCGACAAAATGGAAAACAAAGCCGAGCTCGCCGAGATCGTCGGCAAGCGCCAATGGTTCAACGTGCCCGTCGCCGACATCGTCGGCCGCTTGAAAGGCGATCTCAATTACGGCAATGGCCGCATCGAGAAGAACACGACGCAGTTCATGAAATTCTGGCGCGACGCCGCCTCCTATCCGTTCAAGAGTCACGACGCCTGGTTCGTCACCGAGGATATTCGCTGGGGCAAGCTGGAGCCGACCACCAATATCAAAGCGCTCGTCGACAAGGTGAATCGCGAAGACATTTGGCGCGAGGCGGCGAAGTCGATCAATGTCCCGGCGAAGGAGATTCCCGCATCGACGTCGCGCGGCAAGGAGACCTTCTTCGATGGCAAGGTCTTCGATCCGGAAAATCCGCAAACCTATCTGAAGAGCCTATCCATCAAGCGCGCGCAGGTTTGACCGAAGAGACCGAAATGACGATGCAAATCACCAAGAATGATCTCGTCGATGCGACGACCGGCGACGATCGTTCGATCGACGAGCTCTATGCGCGTCGGCGCATTCCGCTCATCGAAAGACATGGCGCGCGCATTCGCGCCTTATTCGGGGCGATGCTGCCGCCGATCATCGTGCTCGCGATCCTGCTCGGCCTGTGGCAGCTCATCTGCATCAAGCCGAGTTCGTCCTTGCCCTCGCCCGCGCGCATTTGGAGCGAGGCGAATGATCTCATCCTGCATCCCTTCTTCATCGCGGGGCCGCAGGATATCGGCCTCGGCTGGCGCGTGCTCACATCTTTGCAGCGCGTCGCGATCGGCTTCGGACTCGCCAGCGTCGCCGGCGTGCTGCTCGGTGTGATCGTCGGACAATCGCGTTGGGCGATGCGCGGCCTCGATCCGCTGTTCCAGATTCTGCGCACCGTGCCGCCGCTCGCCTGGCTGCCGATCTCGCTCGCCGCCTTTCGCGACAGCTATCCATCCGCGATCTTCGTGATCTTCATCACCTCCATTTGGCCGATCATCATCAACACCGCCGTCGGCGTGCGCAATATTCCGCAGGATTATCGCAATATCGCCGCCGTGCTGCGGCTCAATCAATTCGAGTTCTTCTGGAAGATCATGATTCCGTCCGCGGCGCCCTACATCTTCACCGGCCTGCGCATCGGCGTCGGCCTCTCCTGGCTCGCCATTGTCGCCGCGGAAATGCTGACAGGCGGCGTCGGCATCGGCTTCTTCATCTGGGACGCCTGGAACTCCTCGCGCCTGCCCGACATATTCGTGGCGCTCGCCTATATCGGCGTCACCGGCTTCGTGCTCGACCGCATCGTCGCCGCCATCGGCTCCATCGCCACGCGCGGCGCGCAGGCCTCCTAAGAAAGGCGCTTCCATGAGCTATCTTCGCATCGATCATGTCGACAAGATTTTCGTGAGCGGCGCCCGCACGACGAAAGTGCTCGAAGCCGTCGATCTCGCCGTCGAGAAGGGACAATTCGTCACCATCATCGGCCATTCCGGCTGCGGCAAATCCACTCTGCTCAATATCGTCGCCGGCCTCGTGAACGCCAGCGCCGGCGGCGTCGTGCTGGAAAATCATCAGGTCGACACGCCCGGGCCGGATCGCGCCGTCGTGTTCCAGAATCATTCGCTGCTGCCCTGGCTCTCCGTCTATGACAATGTGCGTCTCGGCGTCGACAAGGTCTTCGCGGGAAAGAAGAGCCGCGCCGAACGTCATGATTGGACGATGCGCAATCTCGAGCTCGTCCAGATGACGCACGCCAAGGACAAGCGTCCGAGCGAGATTTCCGGCGGCATGAAGCAGCGCGTCGGCATCGCCCGCGCGCTCGCCATGGAGCCCAAGGTGCTTCTGCTCGACGAGCCTTTCGGCGCGCTCGATGCGCTCACCCGCGCGCATCTGCAAGATCGTGTGATGGAGCTGCATCGCACGCTCGGCAATACGGTGATGATGATCACCCATGATGTCGACGAAGCCGTGCTGCTCTCCGACCGCATCGTGATGATGACCAATGGTCCTTGCGCCACGATCGGCGAGACGCTGGATGTCGCTCTGCCGCGCCCGCGCGATCGCGTCGCTCTTTCCGCCGATCCTCTCTATCTCGAATGCCGACGCCGCGTGCTGCAATTCCTCTATGAGCGTCATCACTATGTCGAAGCGGCGTGAGGCGGACGGAAAATGAGCGAGCCTCTCGTCATCATCGGCAATGGCATGGCCGCTGCGCGCCTCGTCGACGAATTGTCGAAGCGCGCGCTCGGCCGCTACGCCATCGCCGTCATCGGCGAGGAGCCTCGCCTCGCCTATAATCGCGTGCTGCTCTCCTCGGTGCTCGCCGGCGAGGCCGAGATGGCCGAGATAGAGCTGAGGCCCGCGAGCTGGTGGCGCGACCGCGGCGTCACTCTTCTCTACGGCGCCAGGGCGCGCGCCATAGACCTCGCGACGAAGCGCGTGTCGCTGGAAAATGGCGAGAGCATCGGCTTTTCCAAGCTCGTGCTCGCGACCGGCTCGCGCGCGCTGCGTCTGCCGCTGCCCGGCGCGCAGCTGCAAGGCGTTCATGTGTTTCGTGACGGCGCCGACGTCGACGCGCTGAAGCGCCTCGCGGCGCAGCGCAAGAAAATCATCGTCATCGGCGGCGGCCTGCTCGGTCTCGAAGCCGCCTATGGCCTCGCCAAAAGCGGCGCCGAGGTCACACTCGCGCATGTCACCGATCGGCTGATGGAGCGGCAGCTGGACAAGGACGCAGCCGAGCTGCTGAAGCTGCTCATCGAGAGCAAGAGAATAGAAGTTCTGCTGGAAGCGCGCACGACAGGCATCATCGGCGAGGAGCGCGTCAGCGCGATAGAGCTCGCCGATGGTCGCCGACTCGCGGCCGACGGCGTCGTCTTCGCCGCCGGAATTGCGCCCAATATGGAGCTGGCGCGCGACGCCGGCGTGAGCGCGCAAAGAGGAATCGTCGTCGACGATCATATGGAAACGAATATCGACGATATTTACGCGCTCGGCGAATGCGCGCAGCACAGAGGCGTCTGTTATGGCCTCGTCGAGCCCGCCTATGAGCAGGCGCGCGTCCTGGCCGCGAGGCTCTGCGGCGAAAGCGACATTTACGAGGGAAGCATCGTCTCCACCAATCTGAAGGTCTCCGGCGTCAATGTCTTTTCCGCCGGCGACTTCATGGGAAGCGATGGCGCGGAGACGATCTCCTGGCGCGACTTTGGGCTCGGCCTCTACAAAAAGCTGGTCATCGAGGACGACCGTCTCACCGGCGCCGTGCTCGTCGGAGACACCAGCGCCGCGCTCTGGTGCCTCGAGCTCATTCGCTCGCGCGTCGATGTGACGCAATGGCGCGATGCGCTGATCTTCGGTCGCGCGCTCTGCGAAAGAAAGGCGGCATGACCATGGCCGGCGATTTCACAGCAGAACAAAAGCGCTATCTCGAAGGCTTCGCCTCCGGCTTCCAGGCCTCGCGCGCGCAACGCGCCTTGCCGACCAAGGAAAAGCCGACCGGCCCCGACGCCTCGCATTTCGCGGCGCAGGATCGCGCCGTCGCGAGTGGCGACGCGCTCAATGAGCAAGAGAAAATCAAGCGCGAGGAGCATCCTTTCGACGCCTATGCGCGACTCGTCGCGCAGGCCAAGCGCAATGAACCGCCGAAACCCGCCGATAATTTTCGCTGGCGCTATTATGGGCTATTCTATGTCGCGCCGACGCAATCTTCCTATATGTGCCGCCTGCGTATCCCCAATGGCGTGCTCACCCATTGGCAATTCGCCGGCCTCGCCGATCTCGCCGACAGCCATGGCGGCGGCTATCTGCATGTGACGACGCGCGCCAATCTACAAATTCGCGAGATAGAGCCCAAGAGCGCCGTCGCCATGATCGAAGGCGTGCAGAGCCTCGGCCTGTGGACGCGCGGCTCCGGCGCAGACAATATTCGCAACATCACCGGAACGCCGACCGCTGGAATCGATCCGCAGGAGCTCATCGACACGCGCCCCTTCGCGCGCGCGCTGCATTTTCACATTCTCAATGACCGCTCGCTCTTCGGCCTGCCGCGCAAATTCAACATCGCTTTCGATGGCGGCGGCCGCATCGCCGTGCTCGAGGAGACGAATGACGTCGCTTTTCAGGCGGTCGAGATTCGCGATGAGCATGGAATCGCGCCGGGCGTCTATTTCCGTCTCGCGCTCGGCGGAATTACCGGCCATAAGGATCTCGCGCGCGACACGGGCGTGATCGTTGCGCCGGACGAAGCCATCGAGATCGCCGACGCCATATTGTGCGTCTTCATCGAGACAGGCGACCGCACCAATCGCGCGCGGGCGCGATTGAAATATGTGCTCGATCAATTGGGCTTCGATCGATTCCTGACGCTCGTCGAGGATAAGCTCGGCCGTCCCCTGCTGCGCGCGCCGCAAGACGCGATCGCGCCGCGGCCCGGCTTCGACAGGCTCGCGCATATCGGCGTGCATGCGCAGAGTGACGCGCAGAAAAGCTGGATCGGCGTCGCATTGAAGCTCGGCCGTCTGTCGAGCGACGAGACGCGCGGTCTCGCGACGATCGCGCGCGAGCTCGGAGATGGCGACATCAGGCTCACGGTCTGGCAAAATCTGCTCATCTCAGGAATTGCCGACGCGCGGATCGACGAGGCGCTCGCGCGGATCGAGGCGCTCGGCCTTTCGACGAAGGCCTCGCCGCTCCGCGCCGGCCTCGTCGCCTGCACGGGCAATGCCGGCTGCCGCTTCGCCGCCTCCGACACCAAAAGGCACGCGGACGAGATCGCCACGCATTGCGAGGAGAGAATAGAGATCGACACGCCGATCAACATACATTTGACCGGCTGCCGTCACTCCTGCGCGCAACATTATATCGGCGACATCGGCCTCGTCGGTGCGCGCGTCCCTATCAATGAGGAAGGCGATACGGTCGAAGGCTATAATATGGTCGTCGGCGGCGGCTTCGGCGCGGAGGGCGCGATCGGCCGCGAGCTGCTCGAAAATGTCGCAGCGGCAGATGCGCCGCGCAAGATCGAGAGCCTGTTGCGCGCCTATCTCGCGCATCGCGCGAAGGGCGAAGAGAGCTTCGCCGCCTTCACGCGACGCCATGACATTGAGGCTTTACGGCGCTTGATCGCGGAGGCGGAGCAATGACCAAGATCACGCAGCCGCAACGTCTCGATCTCATTCCGCCTTCGGCTCCATTCTCTGAAGAGCAGCGCGCCTGGCTCAACGGCTTTTTTGCCGGGCTGATGTCGATGGACGACGCCGGCGTCGTCGCTTTGTCGCCGGCGGAAAATGCCGCCATCGCCGGCAATGCGGATGACGGCGCCGCGCCTTGGCATGATCCGACATTGCAATTGCAGGAGCGCATGACGCTCGCGCAAGATCGTCCGCTGCGACGGCGGATGATGGCTGCAATGGCGCAGCAGGACTGCGGCCAATGTGGCTATGATTGCCAAAATTATGCGGAAGCGCTGTTCGCCCGCAAGGAGGAGCGGCTCAATCTCTGCGCGCCCGGCGGCAAGGACACCGCGCGCATGTTGAAGACGCTCGCGCAAGAGCGTGACGCTGCACCATCCACCGAGATAGAGCCGGCGGCGCCGCCCAGCTCGCATTCCACATCGGCGCGGGGTCGCTCACGCGACAATCCGGTCGAGGCGATATTTCTGTCGCGTCGAAGGCTGAACAAGCCAGCCTCGGAAAAGGAAAGCTGGCATATCGAGCTCGATCTTTCGAAGAGCGGGATCGATTACAATGTCGGCGATTCGCTCGGCGTCTTTGCGCAGAATGATCTCGGCCTCGTCGATCAGATTATCGCCATGATCGGCGCCTCGCCGCTCGCGCCAGTGAAGGGCAAGAGCCTGCGCGAAGCGCTGCGCGACGATTGCGCGCTTTCGCCTGCGCCCGATCGGCTCTTCGAGCTGATCTCCTTCCTCACCGGGGGCGAGACGCGCGCAAAAGCGCGCGCGCTGGCGCAGGGAGAAGATAGAGACAATGACGCCGCCGATCTCGACGTGCTGGCGGCGCTGATGAAATTTCCGGGCGTGCGGCCGCATGCGGAAGCTTTCGTCGAGGCGCTCGAGCCTCTGCAGCCGCGGCTTTATTCCATATCCTCCTCGCCTAAGGCGACGACGGGGCGCGTGTCGCTCACTGTCGACGCGTTGCGCTACAAGATCGGCAAGCGCTTGCGCAAAGGCGTCGCCTCCACTTTTCTCGCGGAGCGCATCGAGAAAGACGCACCGTTGAAAGTCTATGTGCAGGCGGCGCATGGCTTCTCGCTTCCGGATGATCCGAATGCGCTGGTCATCATGATCGGCCCCGGCACGGGCGTGGCGCCGTTTCGCGCTTTTCTGCAAGAGCGGGAGGCGATCGGCGCGCGCGGGCGCAATTGGCTGTTCTTCGGTCATCAGCGCAGCGATTGCGATTTCTTCTACGCGGATGAATTGAATGCGATGAAATCATCCGGCCTGCTCACGCGCCTCTCGCTCGCCTGGTCGCGCGACGGCTCCGAGAAATTCTATGTGCAGGACCGCATGCGCGAAGTCGGACGCGATCTCTTCGCCTGGCTCGCCGAAGGCGCGCATATCTATGTCTGCGGGGACGCCAAGCGCATGGCCAAGGATGTCGAGCGCGCGCTCGTCGATATCGTCGCGCAATATGGCGCGCGCGCCACGGACGAGGCGGTCGCCTTCGTCGCCGAATTGAAGAAGAGCGGCCGCTACCGACAGGATGTCTATTGATGCAGCGGGTCGATCCACGCAGCGCCTCTGTCGCGACCATTTGTCCTTATTGCGGCGTCGGCTGCGGCGTGCTGGCGACGCCGGATGGATGCGGCGGCGCGGCTGTCGCCGGCGATCCCGATCATCCGGCCAATCACGGACGGCTGTGCTCCAAAGGCTCCGCCCTGCATGAAACGCTGTCGCTCGACGGACGTCTGCTGCATCCTATGCTGCGCGCCGGCGAAACGCTGCGACGCGCGACATGGGACGAGGCCCTCGATAATGTCGCGCAGGGCTTTGCGCGCATCATCGATACGCATGGGCCGCAGGCGGTCGCATTCTATCTCTCCGGCCAATTGCTGACGGAGGATTATTACGCGGCGAACAAGCTGATCAAAGGCTTCATCGGCTCGCCCAATGTCGACACCAATTCGCGGCTGTGCATGGCCTCGACAGTGGCGGGACATAAGCGCGCTCTGGGCGCCGATGTCGTGCCGGGATGCTATGAGGATCTCGACTGCGCCGATCTCATCGTGCTCGTCGGCTCCAATGCGGCCTGGTGTCATCCGATTCTGTTTCAGCGCATGTTGCGCAACAAGCAGGAGCGCGGCGCGAAGATCGTCGTCATCGATCCGCGCCGCACGGCGACGGCGGAAGAGGCCGATCTCTTTCTGCCCATCGCGCCCGGCGGCGATGTCGCGCTCTTCTGCGGCCTTCTCGTGCATCTCGTCGCCAATGGCGCGACCTGCGACGATTACATCACGCGTCATACCGAGGGCTTCACGCAAGCGCTCGCCGCCGCACGCGAGATCGCGCCGACCATAGCCGCGACCGCCGCCGTGGCCGGCTTGCGCGAGGTCGATGTCGCGGCTTTCTTCGAGCTCTTCGCCGCGACCGCGAAGACCGTCACGGCCTTTTCGCAGGGCGTCAATCAATCCGCGCAAGGGACCGACAAGGTCGACGCGATCATTCATTGTCATCTCGCGACGGGACGCATTGGCGCGCCGGGCGCCGCGCCCTTCTCGCTTACCGGCCAGCCCAACGCCATGGGCGGACGCGAGGTCGGCGGCCTCGCCAATCAGCTCGCCGCGCATATGGGTTTTTCGGGCGCCGAGGTCGATCGCGTGCGGCGCTTCTGGAATGCGCCGCGCATTGCGACGCATGAGGGCTTCAAGGCCGTGCAAATGTTCGAGGCCATAGCGCGCGGCGAGATAAAGGCGCTGTGGGTGATGGGAACCAATCCCGCCGTCTCGCTGCCGCAAGCCGATGATGCGCGCGCGGCGCTGGCGAAGCTCGATCTCTTCGTCGTCTCGGACAATGTTCTGTCGAACGACACGATAAACGCCGGCGCGCATGTGCTGCTGCCGGCGCAAGCCTGGGGCGAAAAGTCCGGCACGGTCACGAATTCGGAACGGCGCATCTCGCGCCAGCGCGCCTTTCTGCCGTCGCCCGGCGAGGCGCAGCCGGATTGGCGGATCGTCAGCGACGTCGCTGCGCGCATGGGCTTCGGCGACGCCTTCCATTTTCAATCCGCAGCGGATGTGTTTCGCGAGCATGCGGCGCTCTCCGCTTTCGAGAATGACGGCGCGCGCAGCTTCGACATAGGCGGGCTGGCGACGCTCTCGGATGAGGCCTATGACGCGTTGCATCCGACGCTATGGCCGATCCGCGCCGGCCAGACGAAAGGGCGCGAACGCTTTTTCGGCGAGGGCGGATATTTCACCACCAATGGCAAGGCGCGCTTCATCGCGCCGGAGCCGCCGTCGTTGAAGGCCGCGACAACAGCGGCCTTTCCCTTCCGCCTCAACACGGGGCGCATTCGCGACCAATGGCACACGATGACGCGCACCGGCAAAAGCCCGCGTCTCGCGCGGCATTCGCCTTGTCCCTTCGTCGAGATTCATCCGGCCGACGCTGCGCCGCTCGGCCTCATCGATGGCGACTTTGCGCGCGTTTCGACCCGCCATGGCGAATGCATTCTCGCTGTCGCCATCACCGATCGTCAGAAGCGCGGGCAATTATTCGCGCCGATTCATTGGAGCGATGAAACGGCGTCTTTCGCGCGTGTGGGCGCGCTCGTCGCCGCGATCACCGATCCGCATTCGGGACAGCCGGAAGCTAAGGCGACGCCAGCGCGCATAGATGCCGTCGGATTCAAATCGCGCGGCTTCCTGCTCTCGCGCGCGCCGCTGTGGCCGCCGATCGCTGCGCTCGGCGCCAAGGTCGCCATAGCGGGCGGCCATGCTCTGCTCTTCGCCTCGGATTCGGCGCTGCCTTTGTGGCTCGACTATGCGGCGTCGCTCGGCGATGGCGGCGATACCGCCGAATATCAGGATGCGGCGCGCGGAATTTATCGCGCCGCGCGCTTTCGCGAGCAGCGCGTCGATTTCTGCCTCTTCGTCGGAAGAGAGGATGCGCAAAGCGCCTTCGACACGGCGGCGGCGCTGTTCGAGAAGGAGCAGCTCAGCACAGAGCAGCGCAAGGCGCTTCTGTCGGGGCGCTCGCCCGATGGCGCGGCGGAGGATGGTCCGATCGTCTGCGCCTGCTTCGGCGTCGGCACCGCGGCGATCGACGCGGCAATCGCGAATGGGGCGCGAAGCGTCGCCGCGATCGGCGAGACGCTGCGCGCCGGCACGAATTGCGGCTCCTGCATTCCAGAGCTGAAGCGCGCCATCGCCGCGGCGCGCGCCTGTTGCGAGGAGTGACGCCCCATCATTGCGAGGAGCGTAGCGACGACGCAATCCAGAGCAGAGGCCGCTCCACGGCTCTGGATTGCTTCGCTTCGCTCGCAATGACGGGCTGGGTCGTTATTTCGTCAGCGCCGCGACGCCGGGAAGCTCCTTGCCCTCGAGCCATTCGAGGAAAGCGCCGCCAGCGGTCGAGAGATAGCTGAACTCCTGCGCCACATGAGCCTGATTGAGCGCGGCCACAGTGTCGCCGCCGCCGGCGACGGACAGCAGCTTGCCCTCCACGGTCAGCCGCGCCGCCGTCTGCGCGATGGCATTGGTGCCTTCGTCGAAGGGCGGCAGCTCGAAGGCGCCGAGCGGCCCGTTCCACACCAGCGTCTTCGCCTTGGCGAGCAGGCTCTCTATATGGGCGATGCTCTTCGGCCCGACGTCGAGAATCATGTCGCTCTCGCCGACATGCTCGATCGCGACGATATGCGAGGGCGCATGCGCCTCGAATTTCTGCGCGACAGTGGCGTCGATCGGCAGCACGATCTCGCAATTGGACGATTGCGCATCGGCGAGAATGGCGCGCGCTTTCTCGAGCAGATCATGCTCGCACAGCGATTTGCCGACCGGCTCGCCCTTCGCGGCGAGGAAAGTATTGGCCATGCCGCCGCCGATGACGAGAATATCGACCTTGCGGATGAGATTGCCGAGCAGATCGAGCTTGGTGGAGATTTTCGCGCCGCCGACGATCGCCATTACGGGACGCGCGGGATGTTCCAGCGCCTCGGTGAGCGCCTGCAGCTCAGCCTGCATGGTGCGGCCGGCGTAGGCCGGCAGAAGATGCGCCAGCCCTTCGGTCGAGGCATGGGCGCGATGCGCGGCGGAGAACGCGTCGTTCACATAGATATCGCCGAGCTTGGCGAGCTCCGCCGCGAAGGCGGGATCGTTCTTCTCCTCGCCCTTGTGGAAGCGCGTGTTCTCGAGCAGCAGAATGTCGCCATTCTTCAGCTGCGCGATCGCCGCGCCGGCGACATCGCCGACGCAATCATCGGCGAAGGCGATTTTGCGCTTGGCCGTCTCCTCTATCGCGGGAACGACGGCTCTCAGCGAATCCTCTTCCTTGCGCTCGCCCTTGGGTCGGCCGAAATGGGCGAGAAGGATGACCTTGCCGCCCTTTTTCGAAATATCCTCGATCGTCGGCAGAACGCGCTCTATGCGCGTCTTGTCGGTGACGACGCCATTCTCGGTCGGCACATTGAGATCGACGCGCAACAGGACGCGCTTGCCGTCGAGATCGGCGGAATCGAGCGTTTTGAAAGACGGCATGATCGTGTCCCGGTGGATGAGGAAAAAATCGCGTCAGATGAGCTTGGCGATCGTCGCGGCGACATCCGTCATGCGGCCGGAGAAGCCCCATTCATTGTCGTACCAGGACAGGACGCGCACCAGCTCGCCCTCGATCACCTTCGTCTGATCGAGATGAAACACGGATGAACGCGGATCATGGTTGAAATCGACCGAGACATTCTTGTCGTCGGTGTAACCCAGAATGCCCTTCAGCGGGCCGTCGGCGGCGGCGATGATGGCGGCGTTGATCTCTTCCACGCTCGTCTTGCGCTTGGGGACGAATTTGAGATCGACAGCCGAGACATTGGGCGTCGGCACGCGAATGGCGGCGCCGTCGAGCTTGCCTTTCAGCTCCGGCAGCACGAGACCCACGGCCTTCGCCGCGCCGGTGGAAGTGGGGATCATGGACAGAGCGGCGGCGCGGGCGCGGTAGAGGTCCTTGTGATACGTGTCCAGCGTCGGCTGGTCGCCCGTGTAGGAGTGGATCGTCGTCATGAAGCCGCGCTCTATGCCGATGGCGTCATTCAGCACCTTGGCGACGGGCGCGAGGCAATTTGTGGTGCAGGAGGCGTTGGAGATCACGAGATCGTCCTTCGTGATCTTGTCCTGATTGACGCCATAGACGACGGTGATGTCGGCGCCTTCGGAGGGCGCGGAGACCAGCACGCGCCGGGCGCCCGCGTCGAGCAGCGCTTTGGCCTTGTCGCGCGCGGTGAAAAGGCCCGTGCATTCGAGCGCAATGTCGATTCCGAGCGCCTTATACGGCAGCTCGGCGGGATTCTTGATCGCCGTGGCCTTGATCGGCCCATAGCCCAGGTCGATCGAATCGCCTTCTACCTTCACCTCGCGCGGGAAGCGGCCATGCACGGAATCATAGCGCAGGAGATGGGCGTTGGTCTCGACGGAGCCGAGATCGTTGATCGTCACCACCTCGAGGTCGGTGCGGCCGGTCTCGACGATGTAGCGAAGAATATTGCGTCCGATGCGTCCGAACCCATTGATCGCCACTCTCACGGCCATAGCGGTGCTCCTTCTCATCTGCTCGCTCGGGCGGGGCCGGGCGGCCGCTGAACCGCCCAAAATCGGGGCTTTGCCCATTTTGCCGCATTTTCTGGCGGCGAACGCCCGCTCGAATGAGCGGCTTGATAACAGGTCGCGCCCCCCTGTCAACGCGGTCACAGGTCGCTCTGCGGCGGAGTCGCGGCTCGGATTGGGGTTTACGCGATTGCTGCTAGGCGTTAACGATTCGTACGTGCGAATCTAATCGCGATCGGTCCGGTTTCCATATGACGCAAGTCCCACACAGGCTCGATGACGCGCTGCAACGGCTCTCCGCCGCGCTGGAGCGGCTGGAGGAGACCGTCGCGCGCCGCATAGAGGTCGAGCTGTCGCACGCCGACCTCGAGGAGGAGCTCGCCGTCATGCAGGACGACCGCAGCCGTCTCGGCCTCGAGCTCGACGCCGCCCTCGCCCAAAACAGCGCGCTGGAGAAAGCGCGCGACGAGGTGCTGACGCGTCTCGACCGCACGAGCCTTGGCATTATCGCCGTGCTCGGCGACGAGGACCGGACACAGACCTAGTCTACTCAGAGGCGGCGAATGGCGCATGTGGTGGTGACGATCGCGGGCCGGACCTATCGCATGGCCTGCGAGGATGGCGAGGAAGGCCATCTCGACGAGTTGGCCAAGCTCGTCGAGAACAAGATTTTGTCCCTGCGCGAGGGTTTCGGCGACATTGGCGAGCAGCGCATCACCGTGATGGCGGCGCTCACCCTCGCCGATGAGGCGTCGATTGCGACGCGCAAGCTCGAGTCCCTGCAGGCGGAGCTGGCGACGCTGCGCGAGAATGCGGCTGCAGCGAAAGAGGCCGAAGCCGCTCTGGTCGATAAGCTCGCCGCCGCGCTCGAGGATGCGACGACGCGGGTCGAGCGTCTCTCGCGAGACCTTCAGCACGGGGGCGCAGAGGCGCCCCCTATGCTCTGAGCCCCCTATGCTCTGAGATTTGCAGCACGGGGGCGAAGAGACGCCCCCTATGCTCTGAGCCCGACGCCGGACGGGCGCTTCAGCGGCCCCAGGCCTCGAAGGCCGGCTCGTGCTTGACCTTCTCGAGATCGTCGGCCTGCTGCGACAGCTGAATATGCCGGCGCTCGGCAGCGTCGCGCTCCGCGCCGTCCTTGAGAATGGCGATCTTGAGCTGCTCGGTCGCCTTGCGGGCGAGGCCGTTGATCCAGCGGTTGATATTGCTGACGACCAGATTCTTGCGCGCCAGCTCGGCGTCGCGGCCGGTCTCGTCGCTCTTCAAAATGTCGCGCTCCTTGACCGCCGCGGCGAGCTGCGCGTCGAGCTCGGCGAGCTTGTCCGGCGCGGCCCCGGCGCGCGCCTTCTCGATGGCGGCGATGCCGTCCTCCAGCCAAGAGATCTGCTGCGCGAGCACGCCATCCTTGATCGGCCCCTTGACGTCGAAGGAATTGGGCAGCGGAAAGAAGGGGCTGATCTCCACCGCACGCGCCGGAGCGGCCGCGAAGGGCGCCGAGATCAGAACGGCCAGAGCCAGTGTGGCGAATTTCGACATATTTCTCTCCCATGCCGGCGGGTCGTTGCGTCATGACAGCGCGCCTGCTTTTTTCGGCGCGCCGCCGCCCGCGGCTGCGCAAGACTGGGCCAATGACGTGACCAAGGCAAGTCGCTCCGTCCTCCTTGTCGCCTTCCTCCTAGGCCTCGCCACCCTCGAGCCCGCCACATCCTAAATGCGGGGGGTCGGCTCGCCCGCGACCTTTTTTCGCGGAAGCGCTGGCGAAGCCGGTTGTGCGCCAACGATCATATTGATCTAGCGTCGATATATTGCGCTCCAGCTCCGCCCTACACAACAGCCGGCGGGCATGCGATAATAGGTTTTGCTGAAGCCCATGCTCGGCTCCCATGATCGACAGGGCCGCGCGGGCGCATTATTTGCACCGATGGAGAATCATCGTCTCGTCGCCTACAAAGGCGGTTGATTTTTAATTCTTATCGACACGGTCGAGATACGCGGAAAAAGATAAGATTGTCTTCAAAGGCGAGGCCAATGCTCGAACTCGACTGTGATGACTGCTCGAACCGCACGATGCAGGGTCTCCGAGCGCTTCAGCACGAGGTGCTCGAGCGTCTGGCGCGCGGCAAGCCGCTGCGCGAGACGATGGCCGAGCTGTGCCTCCGCGCCGAGCAGCTCGCGCCGCAGGCCGTGTGCTCCGTCCTCACCGTCGATCGCGAAGGCCGTCTGCATCCGCTGGCCGGTCCGAGCCTGCCGTCGCATTATTCCGACTCGCTCGACGGCCTTCGCATCGGGCCGGACGTCGGCTCCTGCGGCGCGGCCGCCTATTTCGGCGAGCCCGTCGAGGTCACGGACATGGCGAATGATCCGCGCTGGACGGCTTTTCGAGCCCAGACCGCTCCGCTCGGCCTGCGCGCCTGCTGGTCCTCTCCCATTCGCGCCTCGGACGATCGCGTCATCGGCACTTTCGCCTTTTATTATCGCACCTGCCGCGGCGCGAGCCCGCTCGAGCGCACGATCGTCGAGACCTGCGTGCATCTCTGCGCCATCGCGCTCGAGCAGGAGGAGCGCAAGGAGCGTATCCGGCGGCTCGCCTATTTCGACGCCATCACCGGCGTCGCCAACCGCGCCTCCATGGAGCAGCAGGGCGAGAGCGTCATCGCCGCCGCGGTGGCCAATGGGTTCGGCGCCGCGATCCACTGCATCGACCTCGATAATTTCAAGGAGATCAACGACACGCTGGGGCATAGGGCCGGCGATATTCTGCTGCGGTCGGTGGCCGAGCGCATCTCCTCCATCGTCGGCAAGGCCGATATCGTCGCCCGCATCGGCGGCGATGAATTCGCCGTGGTGCAATCGCACGCCGGCTCGCTCGCCGATGTCGGCGGCTTCGCGATGCGATTGATGGAGGCGATGGCCGCCCCTTTCGATCTCGAGGAGGCGATGGCGACGGTCGGCGTCAGCGTCGGCATCGCCCGCGCGCCGGAGGACGGGCTCGATCTGCGGACGCTGATGCGCAAGGCGGATTTCGCCTTGTACGAAGCCAAATCCAGCGGCCGCGCCCATTTCCGCTTCTTCGATCCCGACATAGAGTCGCGCATCGCCGCCAATCGTCGCATTTGGCAGGATTTGCGTCAGGCGGTCGCCGCCGGCGAGTTCGAGCTCCATTTCCAGCCCATCGTCGCGCTCGGCGTCACGCGCGTCTGCGGCTATGAGGCGCTGCTGCGCTGGCGGCACCCGCGCGACGGCCTGCGGACGCCGGAGGATTTCCTCCCCGTCGCCACCAAGGCCGGCCTGCTCTACGAGATCGGCGCCTGGATATTGAACGAGGCCTGCGCCAGCGCCGCCGCTCTGCCGCCCGACGCGCGCATCAGCGTCAATGTCACCCAGACGCAATTGGAGAAGACCGGCTTCTCGCGCGACGTCGCCGAGGCGCTCGCCGCCTCCGGCATGGATCCGAGCCGTCTGGAGATCGAGATCGCCAGCTCGGTCCGCCTCGCCGACAATGCGGATATTCTGCGCTGCCTCACCGCGATCCACACGCTCGGCGTCTCCATCGCGCTCGATGATTTCGGCGGCGGCGGCGCCGCCCTCGCGCATCTCCACGCTCTGCCGGTCGATCGCGTCAAGGTCGGCCGCTCGCTGACGCAGCAGGCGCAAGCCGATCCGCGCGCGGCGACGATCGTGCGATCGATCGTCTCTCTCGCCCATGAGCTCGGCTTAATGGCGACAGCCGAAGGCGTCGAGACCGATGCGCAGCTGCGCATTCTGCGCCAGCTCGGTTGCGACGAGATTCAGGGCTATGTCATCAGCGCGCCGCAACCGCTCCGCGCATTCGTCGACGGCGCCGAGCCGGCCGGCCGCACCCGCCCGCCCGTCTCGCTCACCTGAACATCATTCGCGCCATCCGCGTCCTTTCGAGCCCTCGCGTGGACTTCGCTCGGGACCGCAGCGCGCTAGATTCTTCCAGCGGAGAAATATCTTCGTACCGCGATCGGGACATTTTGGAAACAAATCGCGCCTCCAATATCAGAGACGCGTCGAGGGTCGAGCTATGTGTCGGTATGAGCGCGACTCGCGTTCCGAGGAGCAGGAGATCGATCCCGAGGAGCTCGACGCCTCGATCCGGGCGGATCAGGCGCAAATGCTCGCCACCGGACAATCGGTGCTGGTCTTCAACGCCGCCAATGCCGCAATCGTCGCTAGCATTTTTCGGGACTTCTACTCGCACGCGCAAATCGCCGCCTGGCTTCTCGCCTTTCTGATCCTGGTCGTCGCGCGCATCGTCCATGCGCGCCACTTTCGCGCCACGCAGCCCAGCGCAGAGGCGGTGCGGCGCTTTCTCGCGCTGTGGACGCTCGGCTCGACGCTGACCGGCTGCCTCTGGGGAGCGGCCTCATCGGTCCTGTGGCTGACGCCGGACCCCGGCTATCACGCCTTCGCGCTTTTCGCCGCCGGCGGCATGGCGGCGGGCGCCGTGCTCACCAATTCCGCCTATCTGCCCGCCATGTTCGGCTATATCGCGCCGGATGTGCTGCCCTCCATCGTCGGGCTCTTTGCGCGCGGGGAGTCGACCGCCCTCGCGATGGGGGCGCTGCTCTCGGCCTTCACCGCCGTGCTCGTCATTCTCGGCCTGCGCGCCAATGGCTGGCTGGTGTCGGTGTCGCGGCGCCGGCTGCAGCAGGAGGCGCTGTCGGCGGCGCTGCATCAGCGCAACGCTCTGCTGCACGCCGTCTCCACCGCGGCGACCGAGCTCACCACCACCGCGCCCAGCGCCGCCGCAATTCCCGATCTGCTCGAATCCGTCGGCGCGGCGATCGGCGCCGATCGCATTCTCGTCTTCGAATCCGCCACGGCGCCGGAAGAGCCCCCGTCCCTGCTGCATTTCTGGCAGCGCGCGGACTCTCCGGTCGCGCTGGACGCCTCGTTTTTCGCGGCCGACAAGACGCGCGCCTTTCTCTCTGGCCCTCTGCTCGCCGCTCTCGCCGAGCGCCGGCCGGTGACGGCGGCGACGCGCGCGCTCGAGCCCGGCCCCGCCAAGAGCTTTCTCGAGCGCGCCGGCGTGCGATCGGCGCTCTTCGCGCCCATCGTCGTCGATGACGCCCCTTGGGGCTGGGTGGAGGTGGAGGATTGCCACAGCGAGCGCATGTGGAAGGCCGCCGAGATCGACGCGCTGCGCATACTCGGCGATCTCATCGGCGGCTCGCTCGCGCGGCAGCGCTATGTCGATCGGCTCCGCGACGCCAATGAGGTGGTGGAGCGCAGCCCGACTCTGCTGTTCCGCCTGCGCATGGACGCGAAAACGCCGCGCCTCGTCTATGTGTCCCACAACATCGCGCTGTTCGGCTACGATCCCTGGGAGCTGACCGATCCGGCGCGCAGCCTCGCCGATTGCGTTCACCCCGACGATCTCGAGAAGGTCGGCGCCTCGCTGGCGCGGGCGGCCGCGGACGGGCGGCGCGGCGGCATGGTGGAGTTCCGTTTTCGGCGGCGCGACGGCGGCTATCGCTGGCTCGACGCGCGCTACGCCGCACGCGACCGGCCCGGCCGCTCGCAGCTGATCGAAGGCGTCGCGCTCGACGTGACCGAGCGCAAGGAGGTCGCCGATCAGATCGCTATTCTCGCGCAAACGGACGCTCTCACCGGCCTCGCCAATCGCCGCAGCTTCATCGACGCGCTACGCCGCGCCTTCGCCGACGCCGAAGCCGGCGGCGCGCCCTTCTCGCTGCTCTATATCGACGTCGATCATTTCAAGGACGTCAACGACCGGCTGGGCCACGCCAGCGGCGACGCGCTGCTGGAGGCGCTCGCCGCGCGGCTGAAGAGCCATTGCCGCGCCGGCGATGTCGTGGCGCGGCTCGGCGGCGACGAATTCGCGATATTGCAATCGAGCTCGCGCGACGCGGCCAGCGCTTCCGTCATGGCGGCGAAAATTTGTGCGCTCTCGGCGGAGCCCTATCTGCTGCCGGGCGGCGAGCTGCGCGCCACGGTGAGCGTCGGCGTCGCCCTCTTCGCCTCCGCTCTGGAAGGACCGGACCCCATGCTGGCGCGCGCCGACCGCGCGCTCTATCTCGCCAAGGAGAATGGCAGAAACCAATATCGCATCTACTCGGAGACGCAGGGGCCGGCGAATAATTTCTCGATTTGAATTTCGCGGACCGCGCCGCCATCATAGGGACGCGCAAGCACGCAGCCGATTTCATACAGGTGATTTCATTGAGGTGACTTTTTTGCCCCCGAAGCTCTCCACATGGGCCTTTGTGCTCGCCGTTCCCGATCTCGACGCCAGCGCCGGCTATTTTCGCGACGTGCTCGGCTTCGAGCTGCTCTGGGCGGAGGCCACGGATTGGCGCCTGGTCCAGCGCGACAATGTCCGCGTGATGCTGGGCCATTGCCCCACCGACGCGCCGCCCGCCGCGCTCGGCTCCCACAATCTGTTCGGCTACGTGAACGTTGACGACATCGACGCGCTCCACGCCGAGATCGCCGCCCGCGGCGCGCTCTGCACAACGCCGGTCGACCGCCCCTATGGAATGCGCGAAATCGTCGTCACGACGATCGACGGGCATCGCATTTTGTTCGGGCAGGCGATTGGCGTGGGGGCGGGGTGATGGCTGCGATGCGCCATAACCGGCCATTCAACCTGCACGAACGTAGGTCTTCTTTCGCTGGATCTCGCGGACGTTCGCGGCACTGGAGCGGGCGAGCACGTTCTTCAGTCACTGCAACGCGCCGGGTCGTGGTCTAGTGACGACCGTTTCCCTCTGATAGGCGAAGGCACGTTGTTCCGAGGAAGGGCGCGCCGACAAAATGGAGCGCTGAGATTATGTCGAGAAAGCTGGACGGAAAGCGCTCGTCATTTTGTCACCGGCTCCCCCCTCTTGCTGGCGACCCGGCTCAGGCAAGATGAATTTGCATACGCGCACGTTTTCCTTGTACGAACGCAACGAGCCTGGACTTTACGCGATTCTCGTCCTCGGAAATAATGCGCGCGCGACGCCGGAGGCGTTCGCGGTTACCAAGTCCTTTCGAGAACAAGTCCATGAAACTTTCTGATTTTCGGCTACCCATGAGTTGGGCCAATTTTCTTGTGGGGTGGGTCGGCGCACTCGGGCTGGTGTTCGCCATAGCCTTCGAATACGTCGCAACCCGTCTAGTGGGCAACTCGCACGGCGAAAAAATTCAATGGCTCGTCGCGCTCGCGATCACGGCTTCGTGGATTTATGCGATAGTGGAATTCCTGCGAGGGATCATAGAAACCATGCCAATGATTGGATCGTTGGAAAGACGCATTCTACTTAAGTTCGCCTCCTCGGCCTACGAGGGCGTCGCGCTCTACGCGCTTGTCATAGTCGTCATCGCCCACGTCGACGGCAGCCAGGCCTTCGCACCGTTTGCGGCCGTATATTTGGGCGGTTATCCAATAGTTTATCTTGCTAAGCGCGCATTGTTGCGACTCACATTCTCGACGAGTGAAATACGCGATGCGGCGCGACAATGGAGGTGAGAGAGGCCATGCCAGAAACGTTGAAGGACGGGACACCGAGCAAAAGTGTCTTGTCGCGACACGCGACGCCGGAACTCCACGACGCGCTGGGGCTCCCCCTTCGTTACTCACCAGTCGGAAATATAGGCGACGCTTGGAACTCCGAAGAATGATTGGACGATTCGAGGCACTTTCTTGATCTTGTTCAGTTGCGCATCGAGCTTGTAGAGCAATCTCCCCCCCTGCGAGAGGCGCTCTGGCGACGCCTGTGCGCTTCACATTGCTCCAGATCGCGTTTTCCTTCGACGGCCTGATCTCGCACCGTCTTACCTGGCCACGGGAATGTCTCCTATCGGCGTTGTCGGACGTCGGCCAATCTGGGGGATGGGGCTGCAATGGGTCACTCGCCGCCCCCATTCCCGTCCCGGCCTCCTCGTATTAGACTCCCCCCATGACCGACGCCCCCATCCGCTATGTCGAGCCCGTCTTTCGTCCGCCCAGCGAGGCGGAGTCGCTGATTCTTCCCGTCACCGATGGATGCTCGTGGAATCGTTGCAGCTTCTGCGAGATGTATACCGCGCCGCAAAAGCGCTTCCGCCCGCGGGACGAAGCCGAGGTGATGGAGAGCATAAAGCGCTGCGGTGAGATTTATGGGGCCTCTGTCGCGCGCGTGTTTCTGGCCGATGGCGACGCCATGACATTGTCGACGCGGCGTCTCGCCGCCATTCTCGAGGCGATCCGCCGCGAGCTGCCGGGCGTGCGGCGCGTGTCGAGCTATTGCCTGCCGCGCAATGTCAGCCGCAAATCCGTCGCCGAGCTGCGCGATCTCGCCGCGCTCGGCCTCTCGCTGGTCTATGTCGGCGCGGAATCGGGCGATGACGATGTGCTGGCGCGGGTCCAGAAGGGCGAGACTTTCGCCTCCACCCGCGACGCGCTGGAGAAGCTCGGCGCGGCCGGGATCAAGCGCTCGGTGATGATTCTCAACGGGCTCGGCGGCGCCGCGCTCAGCGAGGCGCATGCGGAAAATTCCGCCGCGCTGCTCAACGCCGCGCAGCCGGAATTTCTGGCGACGCTGGTGGTCAGCTTCCCCAAGGGCGAGGCGCGATTTCGCGCCGATTTCCCCGATTTCGCGCCGCTCGACGTGCCGGGGCTGCTGCGCGAGATGGAGCGCTTTCTCTCACGGCTGGAATTGAAGCGCACCGTTTTCCGCAGCGATCACGCCTCCAATTGGCTGGTGCTGCGCGGCACGCTCGGCGCCGACAAGCCGCGCCTGCTCGAGCAATTGCGCGCCGCCATCGCCGCGCCGGAGGACGCCCCGCTGCGGCCCGCCTGGGCGCCGGGACTGTAGAGACGTCCTTTCCGACGCTCGCAATATGCGCCAGCGCACAGCGCCCCCTGCGAGCAGGACCTATGCTGCGGCTCGGTCGATCGGAATCGGCCAGTCGATGAGGAAAGATGCGCGCATGATCAGAATCGAGCTCGAGCCGCAGATCGCCAGGGAGCTGCTGATCGTCCTGGAGCGGCGCCTGATGACGATTCACGAGGTGGAGCAGCGGCTGAAGTCCGCCGAGTTCGGCTCGGCCGAGCAGGAGAAGGAGGCGCTCATTCCGATCATCATCGCGCTGGAGAGCGCGCTGAAGATCCCGCCGCATCAATAGGGCGCGTGCGTCGGCGCGAGGGAGCGGCTATGCTCGCCGCCTCTCACCCCCGCAAGAGGCGCCAATATGCAATTTCTCCACACGATGATCCGCGTCGGCGATCTCGACGGCTCGCTGGATTTCTTCTGCGGCAAGCTCGGCCTCGCCGAAGTGCGCCGCACCGAGAATGAGAAGGGCCGCTTCACCCTCGTCTATCTCGCTGCGCCGGACGATCTTCCGCAGGCGAAGGAGGCCGGCGCGCCGCTCGTCGAGCTCACCTATAATTGGGACGAGCATGATTATGCCGGCGGCCGCAATTTCGGCCATCTCGCTTTCGCGGTCGACGACATCTACGCCGTATGCGCGCGGCTGCAGGCGGCCGGCGTGACGATCAACCGCCCGCCGCGCGACGGCTATATGGCCTTCATTCGCTCGCCCGATCAGATCTCGATCGAGCTGCTGCAGAAGGGCGCGCCGCTGCCGCCGGCCGAGCCCTGGAGCTCCATGCCCAACACCGGCGCCTGGTGAGCGCTCTAACTTTCTTTCGTTGGAGCGAATTCTGATCGATCGAACGGGTCCGTTCGATCGGAAAGCGCTCTAAAAAGCGCTCAGTAATAATAGTAGCGACGGCGACGCCAGTAACGCGGCCGATAATACCGGCGCCAGTAGCGGCGACGCCAGCGCGGCCGCCAGACGCGGCGACGATAGTACCAATAGGTCTTTTCGACCTGCGTCCGCTCGAGATCCTCCGGCGTCGCCACAGCGGCCTCGGGAGCCGGCTCCGGCGCCCGCGGCGCCTCGAGCGGCGCGACCGAGGTGAGGGCGTGAGAGGGGCCGGCGACCAGCGCCGCCGCCGCGCCGATAACGAAAAATCTCATGAAAGAGCGACGTTCCATCGACTTTCCTCCATAGAAGCCGCCACGCCCGGCGCAGGACGCGCCTGATGCGCGTGCGGCTCATCCCCAAAGAAATCGGGCCGTCCCGGCGGCCGGCAAGGCCTTCGCCGCTTTTCCGCCGCGCGCCGAGCGTAAAAGGGCGGATGGCGATGAAACCTTTTCGGAACTACGGCGTTTTGCTTATGCGGCGCCGGGCGGGAAGTCCGAATGACCGAATAGATTCAAATGTAACCCAGTTTTTCGACGATAGAGCTGCGGGAAAGACGAGGGGGCTTTTGAAAAATCTGGTCCGGCTTTTGCGTGACGGCGGAGGCTCGGGCGGCGTTTCGGACGGAAGCGGACAAACAACGCCGCAAGAAGACTGCCGCGAGAAGACTATGGGAATTCCGAAGATGCATTCCATCGGCGCAGGAGAGTTTCGTTCGCAGGACGGAGAAAAGGTCATGCTCGTCACCGATCTCATCCATTCATGCTCGAACGACAAGGTCGCGCAGGCGGCGACTTTCTGCATCGGAGGCGTTTTCGCCGAGAGAGTCCGCGCCGTCGCGCAGGAGAATGGCGTCAGCGAGGGTCGTTTCGTCTCCGTCGTGGTGCGCGATTTCGCGCTGCGGGCCGATGAGGCGGAGCGCGCGCAGCTGGCGCACGAGATGGCCGGCTGCGATCAGCCGATCCTCAGCGGGCTGCGCAGGGTGGTAGAGAAGGCGCTTGAAGGCGGCGCGCAATTCGCCGATGACGTGAAAGGCTTCGGACTGCCTTTCCTGCGGCGCGACGGCGGCCTCACCTTCGAGGGCGTCGTTCCCCTGCGGCGCGCCGCGCGCTGAGACGAGCTCGCGCCTTTCGGCGGCCTCTTTTGCCCGAGGCCTCTCTTGCCGGCGGCGCGCCCGGCGGCGACAATGCCGTCGCTCGACCGTCTCTCGGTCGAATCGGCAAAGGCGGGGCATGTCGGGACTGATCGACGAAGCGCAGATCGTCTCCATTCTGACGACCTATGGCTATTGGGCCATATTCATCATCGTCGCGCTGGAGAGCGCCGGCATACCGCTCCCCGGCGAGACGACATTGGTCGGCGCGGCCATTTACGCCGGCCACTCCGGCAATATGGACATTCGCTTCGTCATTCTGGCCGCGGCGGCCGGCGCAATCTTCGGCGACAATATCGGCTTTTGGATCGGACGCGAGTTCGGCGTGAAGCTGCTGATGCGCTATGGCTCGCATATCGGCGTCGGGCCGCCGCAATTGCGCCTCGGGCAATATATGTTTATGCGCTGGGGCGGCTCTATCGTCTTCTTCGGCCGCTTCATCGCGCTTCTGCGTATATTGGCCGCCGTGCTCGCCGGCGCCAATCGCTTCGATCCGCTCAAATTCCTGTTCTACAACGCCGCGGGCGGCATTTGCTGGGCGCTGGTCTTCGGCCTCGGCGGCTATGTTTTCGGCGCGGCCATACATCGCATCGCCGGCCCGATTGGCTGGCTGGGCCTCGCCGGCGCGATTCTCGGCGCCTTTCTGCTGTGGCGCTATTGGAAGATCCACGAGGAGCGGCTGACCAGAGAGGCCGAGGCGCATTTCGAGCGCATCGATCATCGCCGGCCGTGAGGCGCGGACGTCAGCTATGCGCGAGCCGAGCGAGCGCGATCACGGCGCCGAGAATGACGAGCGTCTGAAAGCCGATCGTTCCGAACAGCCATTTGATGATTTCGGCTTTCGTGGCCTCGATCTTCGCCTCGAGGCGCAGCTCGGCTTTTTCGATCTTCGACTCGACGACGGCCAGATCGGCTTTCGTCGCCAGCTCCTGGCTCGTCGCCTCGGCGAAAGCCTCCGCTGTCGCCTTGGCCTGAGCATGCGGAACGCCGGCGGCCTCGAGTTTCTCCACGAATTTCAGCGTATCGAAGGCGACTGCGGCGCTCATTTCTGATCCTCGTAAGGTGAGCCATCAATATGACGCGGCTCGGCCTTCGCGTCCAGCGCCGGGACCTCCCTCCGCCTCACGCCTCATCAGCCGGCCGGCGCCCGAGGCGCCCCGCCTCCCAGCCGATGATCGCCTGCTTGCGCGTCAACCCCCAATGATAGCCGGTGAGCGCGCCGCTCGCCCCGAGCACGCGATGGCAGGGGACGACGAAGGAAACGGGATTGCGCCCGACGGATGCGCCGACCGCCCGCGCGGCGCCGGGCTTGCCGAGCCGCCGCGCGATCGCGCCGTAAGTCGTCGCCCGGCCCATGTCGATGTCGAGCAGCGCCTCCCAGACCGAAACGTCGAATTCCGACCCGATCAGCACGAGGCGCAAGGGCCGGTCCGGCCGCCATTCCGCCGGATCGAAGGCGCGCCGCGCGAAATCTGCGGTCGCCGCGTCGTCGAGCGAAAATCGCGCCTTCGGCCAGCGGCGGCGAAGATCGTCGAAAGCCTCCGCGCGCGCGCCATCGACGAAGCCGAGCCCGGCGAGGCCGCGCTCTGTCGCGACCAAAATCGCCTCGCCGAAAGGCGAAGGGTGGAAGCCGTAGCGCATCTCCAGCCCCTCGCCGCCGCGCTTATATTCGCCCGGCGTCAGCGCCTCATGAGTCACGAAGAGATCATGCAGGCGCGAGGGGCCGGAAAGACCGAGCGAGAGTGAGGCGTCGAGCAGGCTCGTCTCGCCGCCGAGCAGCGCGCGCGCATGGCGCAGCGTCAGCGCCTCGAGGAAGGCCTTGGGCGAGAGTCCCGCCCAGCGCCGGAACAAGGCGCGCAAATGCGCTTCGGAAAGGCTCGCCGCTCCCGCCATTTCCTCGACCGAGGGCTGCCGGCGCCAATTCTCGCCGATGAAGCGGATCGTCTCCGCGACCTTGGCGTAATCCTCCTGCGGCCGCGTCTCGGCGAGAGGAGGGATCGTGTCGGAGCGCAGGGTCATGCGGCGCATCATGGCGCGCGCGGCCGGGCACCGCCACCCGAAAACGCGTCAGGAATAGACCGGTCCGCGCTTGGCCGTCGCCAACGCGCGGGAAAGCTCCTCGGCGAGCGCGGCCTTCTGCTCCGGCGCGAGAAAGCCGCCGATCTCGACGCGCTCGCCGCGCGAGACGAGCAGCACGCGCTGCATGCCGAACTCCTCGTCCTCCTCCGTCTCGAGCCGCAGCCAGTAAGTGTCGAAACGCCGCTCCCGCCGCAGGCCATAGGCGCTCTTCTTCACGATGACGAGCTCGAAGGGGGTAAGGCTGAGGCTCTCGAACGCCCGGGCGGAACGAAAGCTGACGCGCAGCGCGACATAGAGCGCCAGCACATCGAGCCCCATGAAGCCGACCACCGGCCAGGCGCCGAGAATATAGAAGGGAACCGACAGCACGCATGTTCCCGCGCCGAACAGCAGGATGAACACATGCGCCTGCCGCAGCGTCATCGAGCGATGCGGGATCAGCCGCGTCTGATAAATGGCTTCCGCAGAAGGAGCGCTCGCCGTCACGCCGCCGCCTTTCGTTCTCCAGAACGCCGAGTTATAACGCCTTTATGCCGAACGAAAAGAGCTCGCTCGCCAAGGCGCGGCGCCCTGCATCGCCGCGCAGCCGCGAGGCTGCGCGCATCGATGAGATTTTCGCGCGTCTCGAGGCGGCTGATCCGCATCCCAAAGGCGAGCTCGAGCATGTGAATATCTTCACTCTGCTCGTCGCCGTGGTGCTCTCCGCCCAGGCCACCGACGTCGGCGTCAACAAGGCGACGCGCGCTCTTTTCGCGATCGCCGACACGCCGCAGAAAATGCTCGCGCTCGGCGTCGAAGGGCTCCGCGGCTATATCAAGACGATCGGCCTCTATCCGACCAAGGCGAAGAATGTCATCGCCCTCTGCGCGCAGCTCATCGAGAAGCACGGCGGCGAGGTGCCGTGCGATCGCGAGGCTTTGCAGGCGCTGCCGGGCGTCGGCCGCAAGACCGCCAATGTCGTGCTCAACATCGCCTTTCATGTGCCGGTGATCGCGGTGGACACGCATATTTTCCGCGTCTCCAACCGGTTGCCGCTCACCAAGGGCAAGACCGTCGAGCAGGTGGAGGCAGGCCTCGAGAAGCTCGTGCCCGAGCGCTTCAAGCTGCATGCGCATCACTGGCTGATCCTGCACGGCCGTTACGTGTGCAAGGCGCGCAAGCCGGAATGCGAGCGCTGCATCATCGCCGATCTCTGCCGCTTCGAGGGCAAGACGATCTGAGAGGGCAAGACGATCTGACGGCCGCAGCGGTCGAAAGCCGCGCGGTAGAGCTTCTTTCCGCGCCGGAATGTGCGCCAGCGCACGAACGCCGCCCCACTCTCCCGCTAAACCGAAGCCATAGGCCGGCCGCGTGGAGGGAGGGGTCATGGGTTTCGAATTCTCCGCCCCTCGCGCGCGCCGCGCAGCCGCCACGAATCAGAAACCATTCATTAACGCAGCCCATAAAAAAGGCGGCTCGCGGCCGGTTTCGCAGGCGCCCGCGCCGGTCGGCAGTACGCGTATTATTTTCAGACAATTAGAGCGAAGCCCGACGCCTGCCGAGCACAATCTCCGCGCTTGTCGCGCCGCGCGCTCCGACTTATACGAACGTCTCCGCTTTCGCGCGGCCAGGCGCAGTTTCCGGCGTTTCGCCGTCAAATCACGGCTCCATGCCCACTCTCTATCATCACCCGCTCTGCCCCCATTCCCGATTCGTGCGGCTGATTCTCGCCGAATACGGGATCGAGACGACGCTGGTCGAGGAGCGGGCGGCCGAGCGGCGGCGGGAATTTCTGACGCTCGATCCGGCCGGCAAGACGCCAGTGCTGGTCGACGACGACGGGACCGTGGTTCCGGGCGCGAGCGTCATCGTCGAATATCTCGAGGATTGCCTGCCGCCGGACTTCCGCGGCCTGCGGCTGATGCCGGCTGGTCTGCACGAGCGCATAGAGACGCGCCGGCTGATCGAATGGTTCAATGTCAAATTCTTCGAAGAGGTGACGAATTATCTGGTCACCGAGAAAGTCTACAAGCGCTTTCTCGCGGCCGAGATCGGCGGCGGCGCGCCGGACATGGATCTGCTGCGGGTCGCGCGCGCCAATCTGCGTCCCCATATCCGCTATATCGGCTATCTGACCGAGGCGCGGCGCTGGCTGGCCGGCGAATCCCTCACCTATGCGGATTTCGCCGCTGCGGCTCATCTCTCCTGCGTCGACTATCTGGGCGACGTGCCATGGGACGAAGACGAGACGGTCAAGCACTGGTATCAGCGGATCAAGTCGCGTCCGGCCTTCCGTCCCCTGCTGGCCGATCGCACGCCGGGCATGACGCCGGGACCGGTCTACGCCGAGCTGGACTTCTGAGCCTCGAGCAGGCGCTGCGCCGCCGCGCTGCCGAGTTCGGCTTCGATCTCTGCGCCATCACGACAGCGCAGGCTCCCGCCGAGGCCGGCGAGCATCTCGCGCAATGGCTCGAATCCGGCGCCCATGGCGATATGGAGTGGATGGCGGAGACCGCCGACCGCCGCGCCGCGCCGAAGGCGCTGTGGCCGCAGGCGCGCTCCGTAATAATGCTCGGGGTCGATTATGGCGCTTCCGGCGATCCGCTGGCGACGCTGGCGAAGCCCGATCGCGGCGCCGTCTCGCTCTACGCGCGCCGACGCGATTATCACGAGGTCATAAAGGGAAGGCTGAAGCAGCTCGCCGGCTTTCTGCTGGCGCAGGCCGGCGGCGGCGAGGTCAAGGTCTTCGTCGACACGGCGCCGGTGATGGAAAAGCCATTGGCGCAAGCTGCCGGGCTCGGCTGGCAGGGCAAGCACACCAATCTCGTCTCGCGGCGCTTCGGCTCCTGGCTGCTGCTCGGCGCGATCTTCACCGATCTTCCGCTTCAGCCGGATGCGCCGGAGGAGGACCATTGCGGCTCCTGCCGCGCCTGTCTCGACGCCTGCCCGACCAAGGCCTTTCCGGCGCCCTATCGGCTCGACGCGCGGCGCTGCGTCGCCTACCTCACCATAGAGCACAAGGGCCAGATTCCGCGCGAGTTCCGCGCGGCCATCGGCAACCGTATCTTCGGCTGCGACGATTGTCTCGCCGTCTGCCCCTGGAACAAATTCGCGCGCGCCACGCGGGACGCCAAGCTCGCCCTGCGCGAGGAGCTCTCCGAGCTTCCCCTCGCCGATCTCGCCGCGCTGGACGACGCCGGCTTTCGCGCGCTCTTCGCAGGAACTCCGGTCAAGCGGCTCGGCCATGCGCGCTTTCGGCGCAATGTCGCCATAGCGATCGGCAATTCCAAGAACCGCGAGCTCGCCGCCGCGGTCGAGCCGCTGCTCTCCGATTCGTCGCCGCTCGCGCGCGGCGCGTCCGTATGGGCGCTGGCGCGGCTGCTTCCGCCGGGAGATTTTTCCGCGCTCGCCGGGAAGGCTCTCGCTGAGGAAGAAGACGTAGCCGTGCGCGAGGAGTGGGCAAAAGAGACACACCCAGCGAAAAAGTGACGTCGCGACACAGATTGCCGCGGCGCAATGCCGGCGCATCCATGGATTCGTCGGAGCACAAACAGTAGAGTTCTCCGCGCCGCCCTCGGGCGCGCGCCTCACGCCGAACGCCGCCGCCATGCCCAATGTTTCGCGACGCACAATAGATGATCCAGCCGCCGAGGCGGCGCGCCTTTTGGCGCGTCTCAGCATTATGCTGCTGTTCATCATCTCGCAGCTGGCGCCGATCCTGACGCGGCAGACCATCTATATTCTGCTGCCCGTCGGCGCCGCGCTGCTGCTGCTCTCGGCCAGCCTCACGCCGGAGACGCGACGCTTGCGCGAGATCGCCGTGCTGGCGCTGACGCCGACCGCCCTCGCCGCTTTCTTCTTCGTCGGCTGGACGGGATTGTCGCTCGCCTGGACGCCCTTCGGCGCCGGCCCGGCCGAGCGCTACGCCAAGAGCGCCGCGACCTTGGCGCTGGTCGCCGCCGCCTGCGCGCTGCTGCCGGCGCGCACCAAGACGTCCAACCTCAATCTGCTGCCGATCGGCACCGGCGCCGCAGCCGCTGCCCTCGCCGCCGTCGCCCTGCTCTCGGCGAGCGGCGGCGATCAGCCGGTCGATCTCGACAGCAATGCTCTGCAACGCGCCGGACTCGGCCTGGCGCTGGCGATCTGGCCGGCGCTCGGCGCGCTGGCGCTGCGCGGACGCTGGGTGTCGGCCGCCCTTTTCGCTCTCGTCAGCGTCGCCGCCTGCCTGCTGGCGCGCGCGCCCAATGCGCTGCCCGCGCTGATGGCCGGCGCGCTGGCGCTGGCGCTGTCCTTCGGCAAGGCGCGCCGCGCCGGCTCGCTGCTGGCGATCCTCTCGGCGGCGCTGATCCTGCTGGCGCCGCTGGCGCCGATTCTCGTGCATCTCGTCGCGCCCGAGCGTCTGCCGGCTTTCGCCGCCCCGCTCGAGACCTGGGGCCGGATCATCGCCAATGATGGGCCACGGCTCTTCATCGGCCATGGCTTCGGCGCGGCGGTGTTCGGCGTCGCCGGCCATTATCTCTACCCGGACACGCCGCGCAGCCTGCTGTTTCAGGTTTGGTTCGATCTCGGCATTCTCGGCGCGCTCGGCCTCGCCGCCGTCGTCGCCCGCGCCTTTTATGTCATCGGACGGACGCGGCCGGTGCTCGCGCCGTTCCTGCTCGGCGGCTTGGCGACGGGTCTGACGATCTGCGTGCTGGGCCCGGCGGCCGAGCAGCTCTGGTGGCTGACGCTCGCCGGCCTCAACGCCATTGCCTACGCTCTGGTGCTGAAGGGGCAGTTCCGCACGCGCCGCCCGCGCCTCGAGCCCAATGGCGGAATGGGGCGCCTCGTCGTCCGATGAAGTTCGTCTCTTATTGCGGGCAGGCGATTCCGCGGGCGACGCTGACCTGACCGTCCGAGCCTTCGACGCGGGTGACGGCGAGCACGCAATCCTCGTCATCGGCGCCATAGGCGCGACCGATCAGTATCGCCGGACCATCGCCGAAGGGACGCAGCGCCGTCACGCTGTCGCCGAGCGTCGCTTTCGTAATTGACGATGGCGCGGCCAGAGCCTCGAAACGCGCGCCGAGCGACGGCGTGGCGGCGACAGACGCGCCGAAGCTGGCCGCGACCGTCACGGCGAGAAGGATTCGCGAATTTTTCGATAGGCCCATGATTCGACGCTCCCGGCGAAGGGCCGACTGGAGCGAGGAATTCTCCCCGAAGCGTCGGCCGCGCCTCTCATTGGCTGTAACGCGGCGACGTCGTCATGGTTGCAGGGACCGTAGAAACCGAAAAGGCGAGGCCGAAGCCTCGCCTTTCGCCTCACTCGCAGACGCGGGTGGGTCGATAGCCGACGACGTCGCCATATTCGTCGAACACCGGGCGACGCTCGCGCCAGCAGCGATAGGGCGGCGGCGCTTCATAGACGGGCGCCGGATAATAGGCCGGCGCGCCATAATAAGGCGGGGGCGGCGGAACCGGACGCGCGGCGCCGCCGGCGAGCGCGCCCAGCGCGAAGCCGCCGATGCCCGCGGCGATGGCCGCGCCCGGATCGCCCGCAGCGGCCGGCGCGGCCGTCACGATCGGCGCGACGCCGAGGCCGAGCGCGACGAGAGCGCCCGCGATTTTTCGTGCCGAAATCTCCCTCATGACTCTCTCCATCACCCTCCGGGGCGGCGCTCGGACGGCCTGTCCCCGAGTCACGCCGCCAGCCGCGCGCCGAGCGCGTCGATGAAAGCCAGAAAACGTAAATGAACGGCGAAAACGTGGCCGTCACGCTCGCGCTTTTTCAAATTTCGGCGAGTGATGCGTTCACGCCACAGCGTCGCGGCGCGGCTGCTCCGGAATGGGAAAGCGCAGCACGATTCGCGTGCCCTTGCGGCGGATGGCCGGGCTCTGCGCGACGATAGAGCCGCCCATCGCCTCGACGAGGCCGCGGCAGATGGAGAGGCCGAGACCGGTGCCGGCCTTGCGGCCGTCGACGCGCCCGCCGCGGTAGAATTTCTCGAAAATGCGGTCGAGGTCGGCCGGCTTCACGCCCGGCCCTTCGTCGGTCACGGTGAGCAGCAGCTCGGAGCCGTCGCGGCGGGCGTAGACCGAAGCCTGGCCGCCACCGTATTTATGCGCATTGTCCAGTAGGTTGAACACGATCTGCGCCAGCAGGCCGGCGTCGCCGCGAATCGCTGGCAGATCGGGCGCGAGGCTCGCCGAGACCTTCAGCTGCGGAAACTCCTTGCGGCTGCGCTCCATAGCGGCCCGCACGGCGTCGCCGACATCGACGAGCTCGCGGCGCGGCGCCAGCGCGCCCGATTCGATGCGCGACATATCGAGCAGATTGACGACAAAGCGCGACAGACGCGCCGCCTCCTCCTCTATGGACACGAGCAGATCCAGCCGATCCGTATCGGCGAGCCGATCGCCGAGCTGGCGCAGGCTGGTGACGGCGCCGGTGATGGAGGCGAGCGGCGTGCGCAGATCATGCGAGAGCGAGGCGAGCAGCGTGGTGCGCAGGCGCTCATTCTCCTCGAGCGCGGCGGCGCGCACAGATTCGCCGACGAGCAGCGCGCGATCGACGGCGATGGCGGTCTGCTCGAGAATCGCCGTCAGCATTCGCTCATTCTGCGCCGAGGGCGTCTCTTGCGCATTCTTCGGCTCGAGGCCGATCACCGCCACGACGCCGCGCGTCGTCGCCAGCGGACGAAAGGCGAAACGTATGTTGGGCAGCGTGCCGCTGCGCAGTCCCGCCGGCTCGGCGCGCTCAAAGGCCCAGCGCGCGGCGCCCGCCTCCTTCGCGTCCAGCTGGTCGATCGGCGGCCAGGCGGCGGCGATCGTCAGCTCGCCGTCGTCCGGCGCCAGAAGCACCGCGCTCTTCGCGTCGAGCGCCTTTTGCGCATGCATGGCGGCGGCCCACATCACCTCGTCGAGCGAGGCCGCGCTCGACAATTTGCGCGAGAATTCGAATAGCGATTGCGCCGCCTCCGCCCGCGCGCGCATGGCCCGCGATTGCTCGCGCACGCGGCCGGCGAGCGTGCCCGTCACTATGGCGACGAAAGTGTAGACGAGCAGCGACAGAAACTCATGCGCTTGCGAGACGGTGAGCTCATAGCGCGGATCGACGAAAAAGAAATCGAAAGCGAAGAAGGAGAGAATGGAGGCCGCGACCGCCGACCACACGCCGGCGGCGAGCGCGCAGAACACGACGGAGGCGAGAAAGATCATCCCGAGATTGGGAAGATGCAGCCAGACGTCGAGCGGCCATGCGATGAGCGTGGCGCAAGCGACGGAGGCGAGCGTCGCGCCGACGCCGCGCCAGAGCTCGCCATTGGCGGAAAGCGCCTTGCGCGGCCGCGGCTCCTCCTCGGCCTTCGCGCGGCTCTCGGTGATGACCTGCACGGCGATATCGTCCGAGCGCCGCACGATCTCGTCGGTCAGAGATTTGCGCCACAGCCGCGCCAGCAGCCCGGCGCGCGAGCGGCCGACGACGATCTGCGTGATATTCTCGCGCCGCGCGAATCTCAGCGCCTCACCGGCAAGATCATGACCGGAGATGCGCTCGACCGTTCCGCCGAGACGCTCGGCGAGCTGCAATGCTTCGTCGACGCGCCGCGCGCGATCGGCGTCCTGCTCCTCTTCTCCCGCGCGCTCCAGATGCAGCGCGATCCAAGGCGCATTGAGCCCGGTCGC
This sequence comes from Methylosinus sp. R-45379, assembly GCF_001644125.1. NCBI lineage: Bacteria > Pseudomonadati > Pseudomonadota > Alphaproteobacteria > Hyphomicrobiales > Methylocystaceae > Methylosinus > Methylosinus sp. R-45379. The sequence continues at coordinate 71,066 of NZ_LUUM01000291.1, read as the reverse complement.
GAGGCGCGCGCCGGCGCGCACGACGAATTCCGACAGACGATCGGAGCCGACGCAGACGAGCAGCCGCTCCGACGTCGCCCATGGCCCTTCGATCGCGCTCTGCCGCAGATAATCGACCATCTGATCGTCGACGCGCTCGGCCGTGCGACGCAGCGCCAGTTCTCGCAACGCCGTGAGATTGCGCGGCGTGAAGAAATTCTGCACGGCGCGGCGCGCCATGTCGGGCACATAGACCTTGCCCTCTTTCAAACGCTGCAGCAGCTCGTCCGGCGTCACATCGACGAGTACGACATCGGCGGCGTCCTGCAGCACGCGATCTGGAACCGTCTCGCGCACGGCGACGCCGGCGATGCGCGAGACGACATCGGCGAGACTCTCGAGATGCTGAATATTGAGCGCGGTCCACACATCGACGCCGGTGTCGAGCAGTTCCTCGACATCCTGCCAGCGCTTCGGGTGGCGGCTGTCCGGCGCATTGGTGTGCGCGAGCTCATCGACGACGATGAGCGCGGGATGACGCGCGAGCGCGGCGTCGACGTCGAACTCCTCGAGCGTGCGGCCGCGATACTCGATCTTGCGGCGCGGCAGAATCTCGAGGCCTTCCGTCAGAGCCTCGGTCTCGCAGCGCCCATGCGTCTCGACGAGGCCGATGACGACATCGACGCCATCGGTCTTCAACGCGCGAGCGCGGGCGAGCATTGCGTAGGTCTTGCCGACGCCCGGCGCCGCGCCGAGAAACACGCGCAGCTTGCCGCGCTTCTCGCGATCGGCGAGCGCGAGCAACGCGTCCGGATCCGGCCGACGTTCGAATTCGCTTCCCGTCTCCGCCATTTTCCTTAAGCTCTCTCGCACGCTGCGTCCTCACAAAATGCGGGAGGCGCGGCGCGCACGCAAGCGCGGACACGGCGAAATTTCGCGCTCACGCCCGATCTTTACGAAGCCCTTATGCGCCTCCCGCAAATCGCGAATGGCTTCCTTACGGCGAGGAGACGCATCGTGCCGCCGTCCGAGCTTGCAAAGGAGACGAGGCATGTTTCAGATCATCAGCGCGGCGATCGCCGGCTCTGCGCTCACTGTCGCCTATGCCGCGGCCTGGCGCATTTATCGAAGCGCATGGGAGCGCAAGGCGACGCCCGCGCTCGTCCGAAGCCCCGCGACCCGTGCAGGGGCGCTCATCCTGCTGCTGCGCCGCCGCCGTCTGATGAAGGCCCGCCACGCCGGCCCGCGCGGCAGAGATCTCGCAAAGGCATAATATCGCAGAGCGCAGGCGGCGCGATGCGCCGCCCTCTTCCGTCCGGAGGCGCGAGGCCCTATTGAAGGGCCGACGTCAATTATCCGGATCACAGGATGAATGTTCTCCTCATCGGCTCCGGCGGCCGCGAGCATGCGATCGCCCGGGCGTTCTCGAAAAGCGCGCTTCTCTCCCGACTCTACGCCGCGCCGGGCAATCCGGGCCTCGCAGAGATAGCGGAGCTCGCGCCTCTCGATGTTTCGGATCACGCCGCCGTCGCGGCCTTCTGCGCGCAAAAGAGCATAGAGCTCGTCGTCGTCGGGCCGGAGCAGCCGCTCGTCGAAGGACTCGCCGATTTCTTGCGCGCGAAGGGCGTCGCCGTTTTCGGCCCGTCCAAGGCCGCGGCGCAGCTCGAAGGCTCGAAGGGATTCGTCAAGGATCTCTGCCGCGCCAACGCCATTCCCACCGCGGACTATCAGCGCTTCGACGATGAGGAGAAAGCGCTCGCCTATTTGCGCGCGAAGGGCGCACCGATCGTGGTGAAGGCCGACGGCCTCGCCGCCGGCAAGGGCGTCGTCGTCGCCGAGACTCTCGAAGAGGCGGAGACGGCGGTCACGGCCATGTTCTCCGGCGCCTTCGGCAAATCGGGCGCGGAAGTCGTCATAGAGGAGAAGCTCGAAGGCGAGGAGGCCTCCTTCTTCGTGATCTGCGACGGAGAGCGAGCGCTGCCTTTCACATCCGCGCAGGATCATAAGCGCGTCGGCGACGGCGACACGGGGCCGAACACGGGCGGAATGGGCGCCTATTCGCCGGCGCCCGCCTTCACGCCGCAGATAGAGGCGCGCGTGATGCGCGAGATCGTCGCGCCGACGCTGCGCGCGATGCGCGAGATGGGCGCGCCGTTTCAAGGCGTGCTTTTCGTCGGGCTGATGCTGACGAAGGATGGACCGAAGCTCATCGAGTTCAATGTGCGCTTCGGCGATCCAGAGACGCAAGTGATGCTGCCGCGCCTCGAGGATGATCTGCTCGCGCTGATGCGCGCCGCCGCCATAGGCGCGCTGCCGGAGAAGCCGCTGCGCTTCTCGCAGCAGACCGCGCTCACCGTGGTGCTGGCGGCGAAAGGCTATCCAGGAACGCCGCTGACGGGCACGGCGATAAAAGGCCTCGCGCGCGCCGGCGAGATCGACGGCGTCATCGTCACCCATGCGGGCACGCGGCGCGAGAGCGACGCGCTCGTCGCCGCCGGCGGACGCGTGCTCAATGTCACGGCGCTCGGCGACACGGCGAGGGCGGCGCAGGCGCTCGCCTATCGCGGCGTCGACGCGATCGACTGGCCCGAGGGATTTTGTCGCCGCGACATAGGCTGGCGCGCGATCGAGCGCGAAACATAAAGCGCAAGACTATTTGCGAGGAGGCCGCATGGACAAGATCGCGCCCAATCTCACCGGCGTGCCGGAAACCATGTTGTGGACGCTGCACAATCGCGCCGGCGAGGCGTTGCGGCCAAACGGACTGCTGCATGATCCTCGGCTCGTCGAAATTTATCGCGCGCTCGACTATGACTATGAGGCGAGCTTCGGCAAGGCGCAGCCCTCGCACGCCAATCGCGCCGTCGTCTTCGACAATGCGCTGCGCGCCTTTTTGGCGGCGCATCCCGATGGCGTGATCGTCAATCTCGGCGAAGGCTTGGAGACCCACAGATTCCGCGTGGCCGATGCGGGCGAGGCGCTGTGGATCACCGTCGATCTGCCGGAGTCGATCGCCATACGCGAGCGCTTCATAAAGCCCGACGCGCGCCATCGCCACGTGGCGCTGAGCGCGCTCGACCGCCGCTGGTTCGACGAGGTTCCGCAAGGACGCCCCGTCTTCATCACGGCGCAAGGGCTGTTCATGTATCTTCCGCCGGAGGAAACCGCATCGCTGCTGCGCGACATGGCGCAGCGCTTTCCGAAAGCCGGCCTCTTGTTCGACCATGTGCCACGCTGGCTCTCGAGAGAAACGCTGAAGGGCCGCAAGCTCACGCCGAATTTCACCATCCCGCCCATGCCCTGGGGCGTCGACCGCAGCGAGATCGCGCCGACATTGCGAAGCTGGGCGGCGATCGAGACGGTGGATCATTTCGACTATCGATTCTATCGCGGATGGCGCGCGCTGCTGTTCGGAGGGCTTTTGCGCCTTGCCTTTTTTCGCGAGCGCATGCCCGCGATCACGCGCGTGACCTTCGCCTGACAAGCTGGCGGGGCGGACGAAGGCTTGACAGTCGTGAGCCGCTGCCGATTATGCCGCAATGATGAAGCAAAGGCGGCGATTCAGCGACCGACGGCTCCCGATTCTCGGGCGCATCGCGGCCCTATTGGCCGTGCTGCTCGCTCTCGTGATGAGCGCCGCGCCGGGCGTCGCCCAACGCGCAGCGCATGCCGACGAGGCGTCGCTCACCGCCGCGACGCAGGAAATCTGCGAGCTCTCTCATCACGCTTCCGACCACGGCGAGGCGCACGCCGGCGCGAGCTGCTGCTGCCTGCAAATCACGGCGCGGCGCGACGCGACAGGCTTCGTCGCAATTCTGCTCGGATTCGTGCAATTCCCCGCTCCCGACGCGCCGTCCTTCGCGGCGCGCTCCGACACGTCTCATCGCGCCGGCGTCGCTCTGCCGACGACGCCCTGGCTCTCGCGCGCGCCGCCTTTCTTCTCCTGATCGGTCCGATGCGGCTTTGCCGCCCCGCCCTTTAGACCCGCGCGCGCTCATCGCCGCGCCAGGAGACAAATCGTCATGACCAGAACCATTCTCTCGCGCGGCGTTTCCGCCGGCGCGCTCCTCATCGCGTCTCTTTCCTCCGCAATGGCGCAGGAGGCGCTGCCCTCCATCGACGTCGCTGGCGAGGGCGCCCCGCGCGACGCGGGACAAAAAGCCGCCGCGCCGGGATTTTCTCCCGAGAAAAAGGCGCTGCCCGTCTATCGCGATCCGACCGGCCAGACTTTCACCACGGTGAAGCGCGAGGATTTCAAGACCTCGCCGCTCGTCACCATCGGCGATCTCGTCGAATACAGCCCCGGCGTCTCCTTCAAGCAGGGCAATGGCCCGCGCGACATGACGCTCTCCATCCGCGGCTCAGGCGCGCGCATCGGCGGCGCCATGCGCAATATCGTGCTGCTCGAGGACGGCTTCACCATGACGCAGCCGGACGGATTCTCGCGCACCGATTCCACCGATCCGCACGCCTATGCCGGCGTCGACGTCTATCGCGGCCCCTCCTCCGCTCTGTTCGGCAATTGGGCCAATGGCGGCGCCATCAATTTCCGCACCCGCACCGGCGCGGAGATCGACGGCGTGGAGACCGGCCATGAGGCCGGCAGCTTCGGCTATCTCACCAATTACACCGCCATCGGCAAGAAATACGGCAATTTCGACATCGCCCTCTTCGCCAGCGACGCACGCGGCGAAGGCTCGACGACGCATACGGAATTCAACACGCAGACGGTGAATCTGAAGGCGAGCTACGAGGCGACGCCGACCGATCGCTTCACCTTCAAATGGGTCCATAATCAGCTCTATGGCAATGTGCCGGCGCGCATGTCGCTCAACCAATTCTATTTCAATCCCTATCAACGCGGCTGCTACGGCCTGCCGACGCCCTCCACCGCGGTCAGCCGCAGCCTCTGCGGACAGACGGCCGTTTTCCTCAACGGAACCAATGGCGCGACGGCGCAGGTCTCCGCGCTGCAATCGGGCTGGCATCGCAACGACCGGCGCGACATGCTGGGCCTGCGCTGGGAGCACGACATAGACGCGCAGACGGTGCTGCGCACGCAGTTCATTTATGACGACAAGGATTTCTATCAGCCGATCGACACGCCGGTCACTTATGGCGACGCGCCCTCGATCAACATATCGACCGATCTCACCCATCACGGCGCGCTGCAGGGCCAGCAGCTCACGAGCAATTTCGCCGCCTGGTACAATCGCACGCGCTTCACCACCTACTCGCAAAATCTGCTCGGCTGGGGCAATGGCGATCTCGGGCCATTGCTCACCAATAAGCAGGAGATCATGCATTCCAATCTCGGCGGCCGTTTCCGCGAGGAGCTCGAGCTTGCGCCGGATGTGACGGGCGTCATCGCCCTGGCGACCGAGATGAGCAAGGTCGCGGCGCTGTCCTCTTCCGTCTCCTATCCCTCTGGCGCGCTGACTACCGTGCCGGCCAATCGCACCTATTGGAATTTCGCGCCGGAAGCCTCGGTGACCTGGCGGCCCGATCGCGAGTGGAAATTCTACGCGCGCGCCTCGAGCGGCTATGGAACGCCGCAATATGGCTTCCTCTTCGTCAATCAGCAGGGGCTTGACGGCAATAACACAGGCCTCAAATCGCAGCGCAACTCGGGCTTCGACGCCGGCTTCGACTGGACGCCGACGGAGACTCTCAAAGTCACGCTCAACGGCTTCTACGAATGGTATCAGAACGAGATGCTGACGCAGTCGCCGGGCAATGGCCTCAAGAACTACACCTATAATGCGCCGGGCTCGGCCCATCGCGGCGCGGAGTTCCTGCTCGACTGGCGGCCTTTCGACGGATGGCGGCTGCTCGCCAATTACTCCTACAATAATCAGATCTTCACGAGCTTCACCGAGCAGCGCGGGCCGAGCTCTTACTTCAACCGCGCCGGCTATAAAATCCCCGGCGTCGCTCCGCATGAGCTGACGACGCGCATCGGCTACGATATTCCGCAAGGCGACTTCAAAGGCGTCGGCGCCTATTTGGAATATGTGCTGAAGAGCTCCTATTTTATCGACAATGGCAATCAGCTCACCATTCCGGGCTATGGCCTCGTCAATCTCAATCTGCATTATGATCGCGACGTCTCGATCGGCTTTCTGAAGAACATCACCGCCTTCGTCGAAGTGCGCAATGTGTTCGACCGGACCTATGTCGCATCGGCGACGGTGATCTCCAACTCGCTCACTTCGGGATTTCAAAATCCCGGCTTCGTGCTCGCGCAAAATTCGACCGGCTCGATCTATGCGGGCCAGCCGCGCGCGATACAGGGCGGCGTGAAGTTCAAGTTCTGAAAGAGCGGCGGCGGGAGAGGCGCGACCGCGCCACTCCCCTGCCCGCTCATCATCCGCTGGGCGAGCGGCCGACGGCGAAGATCATGCAGGTCGTCGTCGCATGGGCGAGCAGGCGCTCGCGCGCGTCATAGAGCCGCGCCTCCGCCGTGGCGATGCTGCGGCCTTGGTGCAGCACCTTTCCCTCGGCGCGGATCTCGGCGTCGGCCGAGACCGCGCGGGTGAAATTCACCTTCAGCTCGAGCGTCGTGTAGAGCTGGCCCGGCGGCAGCGTCGTATGCACGGCGCAGCTCATCGTGGAATCGAGCAGCGCCGAGATATAGCCTCCATGAACCGTTCCGAGCGGATTATAATGTCGCTCGTCCGGCGTCGCCGCGAAGACGACGCGCCCACTCTCGATCTCGACGGGACGAAAGGCGAAAAGGAGCATGATCGGCGGCACGGGCAAGGAACCTTCGCCCATGGCTCTCACGACTTCCAATCCGCTCATCGATCGCAGGCGCTCCAGCGGCAAGGCTCCCGCGACATGGGTCTGCGTTTCGTCGGACATGAGGCGATCTCCTCTGGCCTTTCGAAACTGAGGCAATATTTAGTTTCGTCAAGATACTAAATAAACGGCGAAGCGATGAGAAACAATCAATTCCCCTCCCAGACCTGCTCAGTGGCGCGCGCGCTGGAGATCGTCGGCGAATGGTGGACGCTGCTGATCATCCGCGAGGCGTTTTTCGGCGCGCGCCGATTCGGCGAGTTCGAGCGCAATCTCGGCGTCGCCAAGAATGTGCTGAGCGATCGGCTGTCCAAGCTGGTCGCCTGCGGCGTGATGGAGCGCATCGACGTGCCGGGACGCGGCAATCCACGCGACTATCGCCTCACCGAGAAGGGTCGCGATCTGTTCCCGGTTCTGGTGGCGCTGATGCAATGGGGCGACCGCTGGGCGGCGGCGGCGGGACCGCCGCTGCGCCTGCTGGACCCGGCGACCGGCGCGGAGATCGCCCCGCTGCGCGTGACCGGCTCGAGCGGCGCCGCGCTGGAGCCGCAGGAGCTGCTGATCGCCCCCGGCCCCGGCGCGGATGAGAAGGTGCGCCGCCGTTTTCCGCCGGCTTCGGAAATACTCCCGAGATGACGCGCGCCGCCGCGCCCGCTATTCTCGCTGCGGCGCAACGAACGCCCCCATTCGAGCGGCGGAGCCGGCTCGAACGGGGGTTGAACCTGCCGCCGGTTTCGTGTGAATGCTCTCTCGTCTCTTCTGGATCGCCGGCTCGATGACGCGCAGCTTTTTCATTGTCGCGCCCGGCGTCGCCGGAACATCTCGCGGAACGGAGGCGCGCGGCGCGTCCATCCTCGCAGAATCGCGCCTTTCAGGCTCGAGCGCGAAGCTCTCGCCGTCGTTTTTCCGCAATGCGGCGTTCGAATGTCGCTTCTGACATGAGCTTGAGAGCGGACCCGGCCGAACGTCTGACAACGCCGCCCGCGAGCGAGGCGCCTGCGAAGCGCCGGCTCGCGCCCATCATCCTGTCCGCGCTCATTCATATTCTGGTCCTGGCGGCATTTCTGCTCGAGCAATTGCTGCTGTCGAGCGAGAGCCCGACCACAGAGCAGGAAATTCCGCTGGAGGTGGTCGCGGAGGCGCCGCAGCCTCCGCCGCCGCAGGAACCGCCGCCGCCGGAGCCCGAGAAGGAGGAGCCGAAGCCGGAGGAGAAGCAAAAGCAGAAGCCGCCGCCGCCGCAAAAGCTCGTCGATGACGAGAAGCCGGCCTTCGACGCGCCGCGCGCGCCGAACCAGGAGAAGGCCGATCGCGACGCGCCGGATCAGGAGACCAAATCCGCCCGCCGCGAGCCGCCGAACGAGCAGCACGCCGCCAAGCCCGCGCAGGAGAAATCCGCCGATCCGCAAAAGCAGCAGGCGGCCAAAGCCGAGCCCGCGCCGGCCGCCCCCAAGGCGGAGGAGGACAAGGCCGACGCCGAGATCGTCGAGCAGGCGGAGCCGCAAAAGGAAGCGCGGGTCGACGACAAGCAGGGCGAGGTCGAGATCAAGGCCTCGCCGGAGCCCAAGCCCAAATCCATCGCCGATCAGCTCGCCTCGCTGGAGCCGCTGCCGGACTTCAAGCTCTCCGGCTCCTCCAAGCCGGCGCCGGTCAGCGGCGGCACGGCGAAGACCACCTATCTCTCCGTGCTCTTCGGCCTCATCATGCGGCATATGAATGTGCCGCCGTCGCTGCGCAACAAGACGACGCCCAATCACGGCGTCGTCGTGTTCTTCATCGACGAGGGCGGGCATGTGACGCATCAGGCGGTCTATCGCTCGAGCGGCTTCGCCGAGCTCGACAACGCCGCTCTCGCCGCCGTGCGCCGCGCCGCGCCTTTCCCCGCGCCGCCCTACGGCCATCCGCGCGGCATTCAATTCCACTTCGATCCGAAATGAGGGCGTTTTGAGCGTGATGTCGGCGCCCGCGCGTGATGCGGCAGTAGAGGGCGCGCTGCTGCGCGTGACGGGGCTTTCGAAATCCTATCTCGGACCGCAGGGTCCTCTGCCCGTGCTGCGCGGCGTCGATCTCGCGCTCAGCGCCGGCGAGAGCCTCGCGCTGATGGGCGAGTCGGGCAGCGGCAAGAGCACGCTGCTGCATCTCGTCGCCGGGCTCGACCATGCCGATGGCGGTGCCATTCACATCGACGATGCGGAAGTGACGAAGCTCGACGACGAAGGCCGCGCGGCGCTGCGCCGCAAGACACTCGGCGTCGTGTTTCAGCAGTTCAATCTCGTGCCGAGCCTCACCGTCGGCGATAATCTCTCTCTGCAGGCGCGGCTCGCCGGGCGTTACGATCGCGATTGGCGCGACGCGCTCGCGGAGCGTCTCGGCCTCTCCGCTCTGCTCGATCGCTATCCCGAGCAATTGTCGGGCGGGCAACAGCAGCGCGTCGCCGTCGGCCGCGCGCTGGCGCCGCGCCCGCGCCTCTTGCTCGCCGACGAGCCGACCGGCAATCTGGATGAAGCCACAGGCGACGCCGTGCTCAATCTTCTGCTCGAGCTCTCCGCCACGGCGGGCGCGGCGGTGCTGATGGTCACGCATAGCGCGCGGCTCGCTGCGCGGCTCGACCGTCGCGCCACTCTGGCCGGCGGAAGGCTGGCGCCGTGAAGCAATTCTTCTATACGCTCACCACGCTCACCAGCCATTGGCGGCGACGTCCCGGCCAATTCGCCGCGCTCTTCGTCGGCCTCGCCGTGGCGACGGCGCTGTGGAGCGGCGTCGCGGCGCTGAACGATCAAGCGCGCCGCAGCTATGATCGCGCGGCCGGCGCGCTCGGCCTCGGCGGCTCGCCGAGCCTCGTTGCGGCGAGCGGCGGATTTTTCGCGCAGGACGCTTTCATCGCTCTGCGGCGCGCGGGCTGGAAGGTCTCGCCGATTCTCGAGGGGACGATCCGCCTCGGCGACAAATCCTATCGCCTGCTGGGCGTGGAGCCGCTGACGCTGCCCAAAATCTCCAGCAATAAAATGCCGGAGGGCGACGATCTGAATGATTTCCTCGGCCCGCCCGGCCGCGCGCTGATCGCGCCGCAGACATTGCGCGCGCTCGGCCTCATGGAAGGCGCGACGCCGACGATCAGTGAAGCGGATCGCCTGCCGCCGCTCGCCATCGCCAGAGATCTCGCGCCGGGGATGGTCGTCGTCGACATCGGCGCCGCGCAGAGGCTGCTGCATCGGCCGGGGCGCCTGTCGCGCCTGCTGCTCGCCGAGGAACCTACTGCGGACGCGCCCACGCTCGAATCCGTCATCGGCGAAACGCTGCGCCGCGTGGAGGCAGATGAGGCGCCGGAGCTCGCCAAGCTCACCGAGAGCTTTCATCTCAACCTCACCGCCTTCGGCCTTTTGGCCTATGTGGTGGGCCTGTTCATCGCACATGCGTCTTTCGGCCTCGCCTTCGAGCAGCGCCTGCCGATCATCCGCACGCTGCGCGCCATCGGCGCCTCCTTGCGTGCGCTCTCATTGGCGCTGGTCGCGGAGCTGACGCTGCTCGCCCTGCTCGCCGGCGCTGCGGGAATGGCCGGCGGCTATCTCATCGCCGCCGCGCTGCTGCCCAACATGGCCGCCAGCCTCGAGGGACTCTATGGCGCCGAGCTCGACGGCGCGCTCGGCCTCGCGCCTTCCTGGTGGCTATCCGGCATCGGCATGGCGCTGATCGGCGCCGCGATCGCCGCGGCGAGCGGGCTGGTCAAGACTCTGCGCCTGCCCGTGCTCGCCATCGCGCAGCCTTTCGCCTGGCGCGAGGCGCAGCGACATTGGCTCTACCGCCAGGCCGCGCTCGCAGTACTCGCTCTCATGGGCGCGGCGGCGGCGCTGCTCTTCGGCGAGGGGATGGAGGCGGGCTTCGCCTCCATGGCCGGGCTGTTGCTCGGCGCCGCGCTCGCATTGCCGCTGCCGCTCGCCGCAATGCTGCGGCTCGGCGAAAGACGCGCGCGCGGACCGCTCGCCAAATGGTTCTTCGCCGATGCGCTGCAGCAGCTTCCCGGCCTCTCGCTGGCGCTGATGGCGCTGCTGCTCGCCCTCTCCACCAATATAGGCGTCGGCTCCATGGTGGAGGGCTTTCGCCGGACATTCACGCAATGGCTCGACGAGCGCCTCGTCGCGGAAATCTATTTCGAGGCCGCGAGCGATAAAGACGCGCGGCGCATAGCGACATGGCTCTCCCATCGCGAGGATGTCGCCGCCGTTCTGCCGCTGTGCAAGGCGAAAACGGCCATCCGCTCCACGCCCGGAAGTTCTTGGCCCGTCGAGATCGTCGGCGCGCCGCCGCATGAGACCTTCAGCGCGCATTTTCCGTTGCTCGAAGCGCACGCCGACGCGTGGAACAGCATCGCACGCGGCGATTCCGCGCTCATCAGCGAGCAGCTCGCGCGGCGTCTTCGCCTCGCGCTCGGCTCGACCTTGGAGATACCGACGCCGACCGGCGATTGGCGCGTCGAGATCGTCGGAATCTATCCCGATTACGGCGCCGCCAAAGGCCAGCTCCGCGTCGATCACGACGCGCTCTCGTCGCGCTGGCCGGACGCGCGCCGGCTCGACTATATGCTACGCGCGCGCTCGGAGACTGCGCCGGAGATCATGCTCGCGCTGCAAGCGGAATTTGGCGCGGGCGTCGCGCGCATCATCGATCAGGCGGCGCTGAAGCAGCGTTCGACGGACATATTCGAGCGCACATTCGCCGTCACCGCCGCGCTCGACGCGCTGACGCTCGTCGTCTCGGCGATCGCACTTTTCGCCAGCCTCACCACGCTCGCCGCCGCGCGCGTCCCGCAGCTCGCGCCGCTGTGGGCGGCGGGCGTCTCGCGGCGCAGCCTCGCTCTGCTGGAACTCGCGCGCGTCACGCTGTTTGCGGCCGCGACGGCGCTCGTCTCCGTGCCGCTCGGCCTCGCTCTCGCTTATGATCTCGTCGCCATCGTCAATGTGCGCGCTTTCGGCTGGCGCCTGCCCTTTCATATTTTTCCGTCGCAATGGCTCGAGGTCTTCGCGCTGGCGCTGCTCACTGCCGCGCTAGCCGCGCTCTTGCCCATTCGCCGTCTCGCGCGCATCGCGCCGGCGTCCCTGCTCGCGGTCTTCGCCAATGAACGCTGAAGCGCTGCGCGCCCTTCTCCTCGCTCTGGCGCTTCTTTCCGCCGCGTCGGCGCGCGCCGCCGGATTCGCCGGTCTCGGCGACGAGGCGCAGGGCTTCGCCGAGCCGCAGCCGGGCCATACGCTCGTCTTTCCGCGCGATCATGGCGCGCATCCAGAGTTTCGCATCGAATGGTGGTATCTCACCGCCAATCTGACGGATGAGACAGGCAAAGCCTATGGCGCGCAATGGACCTTGTTCCGCCACGCGCGCGCGCCGCATGGCGGCGAAGGCTGGGACAGCCCGCAAGCTTTCGTCGCGCATGCCGCCGTCACGACCGATGCGCTGCATCTCTTCGCCGAGACGCGCGCACGCGGCGGCGTCGGACAGGCGGGCGTCACAGCGGCGCCATTCCGCGCCTTTATCGACAATTGGTCCTTTTCCGCGACGGAGCCCAATCTCTCCGGCGGAACCATCTCCGCAATCGCGCCGCGCTTTCGCTACACGCTCGCGCTCACCGCCGAAGAGCCGCTCGCTCTGCATGGCGAAGCAGGCTTCAGCCGCAAATCGGAGAGCGGACAGGCTTCATATTATTACAGCCAGCCCTTCTTCAGCGTCGAAGGCGCGCTCGCCATAGACGGCGCCGAGCGCAAGGTGAAGGGCCGCGCCTGGATGGATCACGAATGGAGCAGCCGGCCGCTCTCAGCGGATCAGAAAGGCTGGGACTGGTTCTCGCTGCATCTCGACAGCGGCGGCGAGCTGATGCTCTTCCGTCTGCGCAGCGACAAGACGCTTCCCTTTCTCTCGGGAAGCTTCATCACAGCCGATGGCGCGACGCGCATGCTCACGCGCGACGATATTTTCCTCGAGCCGCTGGAGCAGGGCCTCGTCGCCGGTCGCCTGCTGCCCCTGCGCTGGCGCGTGCGCGTGGCGAGCCTGCATCTCGACATAGAGACGAAGCCCCTCAATTCGCAGAGCTTCATGGGCGTCGGCGTCGGCTATTTCGAAGGGCCGATCTCCTTCGCCGGCGCGCAGAGCGGCGTCGGCTATCTCGAGATGACGGGATACTGACGGTTCGGTCTCGCTTCGCCGCCGAAGCTTGATCCGAATGTCATCGGCGCTATCCATACTGGGATGCTTTCTTCTGACGCAAGGCTTGCGCTGGACCCGTTCCGGCGACGCTCCGCCGAGGGGATTTCCCACCATGTATCTGTCGCCGACCTTTTTCCTCGATCTCGGCCTGCGCACCATCGCGCGCAATCCTTTCTTCAGCCGCGACCGTCCCATCCTCGTCGAAGGCGAGAGCGATTTTCGCTTGCTGGAAGGACAGGAAGGGCTCGTCGTCACGCTCGGGCCGAACACGGCCTTCTTCGATCGTCCCAATCGCTCCGTCTGCCGCTGGCCGGGCGTCAAGACGATCCCGCGCCAGAGCCCGCACGAGATTCCGCCGCGCTCCTTCATCGCCAATGAGGGCAGCGCATTTTTACAAATCTTTTGCGGCGGCGGCGACGTGCGGCTCAACCGCGTCACCACGCTCGCCGATCAGCGGCAGATTCTCCTGTCCGCCGGCGACGGCAATGTCGTCGAGAAGATCGATCTCTCCGAGCTGGCGCGCGACGGCGCGCCGCCGCTGAAGTTTCTGCAGCCCGCCTATCTCTGCTCCTCGGCCGAGGTGGCGATACACTCGACGCCATGCGACGCCGCCACGATGAGCTGGGCGCGCGCGCCCTATGTCTATCGCGCGGAGGAGACGGAGAATGCGGGACGGCAGGCGATTCTCTGCCTCTCCGGCCGCACTATGGTATGGTGCGAGCGACTCGCGCCCGGCGACAGCCGCGATTTCGCGCTCGGCAATGTCATCGCCGCCACGGAAAATATCGACTCCAAGCTACGCCCGACGAGCCTGCGGCACCCCGACGATGCGGAGGCGAATGACGAGGAAACGCCGATCGCCGTCGCACCAAAGCCCGTGCGCACGCGCTTGCGTGAGTTCGCCGAGGCGACAGGCATTTTATTCGAATCGATGCGTGCGCGCGAAGGCTTCCTGGTGTGCGAATTGACCAATCGCTCCGACCGGCCCGCCTATGTCTATGTGCAGCTCAACAAGACCGGCTTCTACGGCGGCTCCGGCTTCGTCGGCTTGATGGTGAAGCTCGTCTCCGCATTCTTTCGAATGTCGCATCTGCCGCTGCGCGCATGACGCCTTACCCGCGATCACGCGCCAATGGCAGGCCATTCTCCACGAGCACGCTGCGCAGATCGAGGATCGCCGGAAATATCTCCTGATTGCGATCCTCGCCCTGCGCGTCGAAGGCCGCCTGCTCCAATTCGCAGATCCAGCGATCTTCCGCGAAAATGCCATTGGTGAACCAGACGATCGCGGGCCAGAAGAGATCGAGCAGGAAGGAATGTTTCGCCGGCCGCTTGATCATGATCATGCCGAAAGTGTGATTGATCTTCTGCGCGCGATCGACAGGAATATAGCAGTTCCACAGATCGAGCGCCGGCTCGCTCGCGCCCGCGGTCCAGAACTTCAGCGTCTGATAGGGATAGTCGGTGCGGATCACCATTCGATCGCCCGGCGGCGTCGCCAGCGCCTCGGCCGAAAGCGGCGCGCGCTTCAAGCGCCATTTGCCGCGATTGAGAATGAAATTCTCGCCGAAGGGCTGCCGACCGCTGACGCGGCGAAAGCTGTAGGTCGCTTCCGCCCAGGCGTCGCCTCTGCGGCTGCCGAGAAAATAGGTCTTGATCCCGCCCATCAGCCGGCGATGCAGAAACTGATGATTCATATCCATCAGATTCTCGTGCATGAAGCTGTAGTGGCAGCCGGCGCGGCGATTGAGATAGCGAATCTTGTAACGGCTGTCGGTCGCCGAGGGCACATCGGGAAAAGGCGTCAGCTCCGCGCGCGCCGCATCGCCCGGAAAGACGAAGACGAGCCCATAGGCCTCCCGGCACGGATAGCTGCGCACGCCGGTTGCGGCGCGGCTACAATCGGTCGCATAGGGCAGCGACACGCAGGCGCCGCTCGCGTCATAGGCCCAGCCATGATAGCCGCAGCGTATCGTCTCCTCCTCGACCACGCCGGCGCTGAGCGGCACTTGCCGATGCGCGCAACAATCCTCGAGCGCGAACACGCCCTGACGCCCGCGCGCCAGCACGATCGGATCGCCGGCGAAAGCGCAGCGATGCGTCTTGCCTTTGCGCACCTCCTCGCTGCGCGCGACGGGATACCAGAAATTCGGATCGAGAGCGGTCTTGCGTATATCGCGGGACATCGCCGCGCCGGCATCCGTCGCCATCATCACTGCCGCGTCGTCAGCCATGCCAGATTCCATCGCCCCGAGATCTCACGCAGCACGCCTCATAATAAAAAAGGCGGCCCGGGTAAACCTCTCGCGCCCATATCGAAAAAGCGAGACGCCTCGCTCATTCGATCGTCACTTCCACGGTGCGGGAGGCGCCGGGCCGCAACGGCAGGCGCGCTTGAATGCGGTGCGTTCCCGGCTGCATGGGCCAATAGACAGGCTGGTCGGCGTCGGCGAGCCGGAACGGCCGGCCGTCCACCATCCAGAGTATCTGCTCCACAGAGCCGGACGCCGATGCACGCAGAGCGAGACGGTTCAGCTCCACCGGCAGCTCTGGATTGCGCCAGACATGCGTTTTATGCTCGGGCGTCGTGATCGCGAGCTCGACATTCTCGTCGCCGCGCGGCGCCGGCCGCGCGGCGATTTCCATTGCGCTGCGCGTCGGCGGCGCCTTCTCTGGCCTCACCCATTCGACCAGCGTCTCGCCGCAGCGTCCGTCGCTGCGTCCGCCGGCGAGACACATTTCCACCGGAACGCGGCCCTGCGGCGGCGGAAAGGATTCCGCCTCTATCTCCCCCGCCTTCGCGCCATGAATGAGCGTCAACGCCGCATGCGCGAGCCGCGCGCTGGATGCGGCGCCGCTCAGCCGATTCATCGCGCCGGCGTCGCCGCGCCCGATCCATACGCCGACGATGACCTTGCGCGAGTAGGCGATGGTCCAGGCGTCGCGATAGGCCTGCGACGTGCCGGTCTTCACCGCAACGGCGAAAGGATATTCGAGCGGCCCATAGCGCGGAAAGCTCGGCAGACGCGCGAGCGGATCGGCCAGCATCGATGTGACGAGCCGCGCCGTGTCGCTCGACATCACGCGAATGGAGCGGCGCCGCTGCTGCTCTTTCGCAAAGAGAAGATCGGAGAGCACGCCATCCTCGGCGAGCGCGCCATAGGCGCGCATCAGATGCTCGAGCCGCGTCGGCAGCGCGCCGATCGCCATGGAGAGGCCGAAGGATTCCGCCGGGGCCTCGAGATCATGCAGGCCGAGATCGTGCAGAAATTGAAAATTGGCCTCGAGCCCGACGCGGCGCATGAGATTGGTCGCCGGCACATTGCGCGAATTGGCGAGCGCCTGGCGCGGCAGCATCGGCCCGAGAAACGCGCCATCGGCGTTGTTGACGCCGGATGCGCCCTCTGGAACATCGGCGACGAGATCGGTCGGCTCGAGCGCGCCGCGCTCGAATGCGAGCGCATAGACGAAAGGCTTCAGCGTCGATCCCGGCGAGCGCAGCGCGCGCGTGAAATCGATCGCGCCATCGCGCCAGTCGCGATAATCGGATGAGCCTATGTCCGCGAGCACAGCGCCCGCGCCGCGCTCCACGACCATGAGCGCGACTTGCCGCGCGCCGGCGGAGCGCCAGAGCGCGAGATAGCGCCGCGAAAGATGCGCGAGCTTGTCCTGCAATGAGAGATCGATGGTCGCGCCGATGCGCGGATCATGCGGCGAGGCCGGCGCGATGAGGCCTTCCCGCGCCAGCGCCTCATAGCGTAGCGAGAGATGCAGCGCATCCGGCCGCCGCGCCGCGCCGATGGGATGCAGCGTCGCGAGCTGCTTTGTCGCGAGCGCGATCTGCGCGGGCTCGACGAGCGTCTCGCGCGACAGATAGGCGAGCGCGCGAGCGGCGCGCGCCCTCGCGAGGACGAGCCCGCTCTCGCGAAAGAGATTCATGCGGCCGGGCGATTGCGGAACAGCGGCCAGCAGAGCGATCTCCGCGAGCGAGAGATCCTCGACCGGCTTGTCGAAATAAAAGCGCGCGGCATGCGCGATTCCATGGCTGCCATTGCCATAGGGCGCGAGCCGCAGATAATGCGCGAGAACCGCCTCGTGACCATGGCGCGCGACGAGCGCGACCGCCGTCGCCGCCTCCGTGATCTTGGCCGAAAAGCTGCGCGGCGCGGGATTTTGCATGCGCGCGACCTGCATGGCGATGGTGGAGGCGCCCTCGCGGCGCTTACGTCCGACAAGATTGCGCCACGCCGCGCGCAGCAGAGCCCGCGCATCGACGCCTCCATGCGAGGCGAAGCGGCGGTCCTCGAGCGCGAGAGTCGCGAGCGCGACCCGCTGCGGAATGTCACGCAATGGCCAATAGCCATAGTCGATCCGCGCAGCGTCACGCGCGCCGATCTGCGTGAGAAAGCCGCCGTTGCGGTCATAGACCATGGGCGTCGGCCGCGGCGCGACGAGCTGCGCGCGCCCGATGGCCGTGCGAACGAAGAAAGCGGAAGGAACGAGTAGCGCAACAATGAAGAAGAAAAATAAGAACAGAGCGGGCGACCTCCTTCTCCCGAAAAGCGGGAGAAAGAATTCGCGAACCTTCTTCACTTCGCGATTTCCACGCGCTTGCCGGCGCTCTGCGCTTGCAGGCCTTTCTTATACATCGTCTCGACGACGCCCGGCGGCTCGGTGAAGGCGCCCGCCGTCTGCGCCTTGGCGCGGAAGGCGAAGCGATATGTTCCCTTCGGCAATTGGTCATAAGCGTAGAACACGCGATCGTCGCCGAAGGAGACGCTGGTCGGCGCGAGCGTCGGCGCGCTCGACGGCTGCGCCTCGGCCGGCGCCGTCGCGAGATGGGGATTCAAAGGCTCGAAGCCCGCCGGCAGCGGCAGCGAGATCGCGACATGGGTGCGATCCTGCGGATTGACGAGCTCCGCCGTCTCCTCGATCACGTCGCCGATGGCGAGCTTCACGACGCCATTCTCCGCCGCGATTTTTTCCAAAGGCGCATCCGCCTTGCCGACGCGCAGAATGTCGCGCGTCAGCGCGAAGCCTTCGCTCACCGGCAGAGCCTTCGCGCCGCTCTCTTTCGGCTCGTATCGCGTCTCGACCAGCGCCATGATCGGCGCCGGTCCGCGATTGACGATCGTCAGCGCCGCAGGAGCCGTGCTCGTCTCGCGCAGGACAGGATTATTGGCGTCCAGCGTCAGCATGCGCGGCGGCGCGCCCTCCTGCGAGAGCGCGATCTGCAGGGGCGTTTGCGGACGACGCCAAATCTCGGCGAGCGCATCGATCGCGGCGGCGGTGGCGTTGGTCGAGCCCCAGCCGTCGCCCTCGCCCAATCGCAGCAGCGCGTCGCGCAACAGCCCCGCGCGCGGATCGGAAGGCGAAGCGATCGTGACGGCCCGCAGCATCTCCGCGAGCGAGCGCGTCTCGGAGGGCAAAATCACCGGATTGCCGCCGTCCGCCGCCTGGCCCGCATAATATTGCGCGCCGTTGCGAGAGAGAATCTTCACGCGGCTCCACAGAGAATCGAGCAAGGAGTCGACGTTGCGCCGATCGCCCGATTGCGTGCGCGCGGCGGCGCGCGTCAGCTCCGCAACGCTGGCGTTGGCCATGAAATCGGCGTGCCGCGACAGCTCGGCGACATAGGATTCGTCGAGCTTGCCGCCCTCGGCGAGCGCGATCAGCGCCTCGACGCGCTCGCGCAATTCCTCGCCGGAGAGCAGACGCGGATAATCCGAACGCAGCGACAGCTTCAACACATTGGCGAGACGATCGGCGAGCGGCTTGTCGATCGGCTCGCCCGCGCGCTCTGCGCTGACGAGGAAGGAATAGGCCCAGGCGGTGAGCGACACATTTCCGCGCGCGCGCGGCCAGAAGGCGACGAGCCCATCGGCGTCGACCGCTTGATCGATCGCGCGGATCGTGTTGCGCACATCGCTGGAAAGACGGCTCTCGAGCCCCGCAGCCGAGAGAATCGGCGTGAAATTCTTGAGCGCCAGCACCGAGCGCGCGAGCGAGAGGCGCTGCTCCGTGCAGCCATAAGGATATTCGACGAGCGCGTTCAATCCCGCGACGAGCCGCACCAGAGCGGGATCGCCGGCGATCGTCACGTCACGGCGGAAGGAGCCGGGCCGCGCGGCGTCGGTCGCGGCCGCGAGTGTCTTGCTCTCGCCGGGCGCGATCTCGACGATCTCATAGCGCCGCACCGGCAGACGATCCGGCCTGATCGGCAAGTCGATCTCCACCGCATCGCGCGCATGGTCGGCGTCGCGCTCCACACGAAAATTCAGCTTCACGCTCTCCTTGCCGGGCGCTGGCTCCGGCACGCTGGCGGCGACATCGATGCGCGCAGGCTTGTTCGCGATCCAGCTGAAAGCCTGCGACGCATTGCTCGCCAGCATCAGCCCCTCCGCGGCGACGGAGGCTCTGCCGCCGCCGCCAGGCCCCTCGACGATGCGCGCGAGGACGGAAACATCGAACGCATCGCCCGGCCGCAGGAAACGCGGCAACACGGGCTGGGCGACGAGCTCCTGACGAATGAGCATCTCGCCCGTCGCATAGCCGAAACGATCGGCGCCGCTCACCGCCTTGGCGCGCAGCTTGAACACGGTGAGCGAGTCGGGCAGCTTCACCTTGATCTTTGCGACGCCGTCGGCGCCGACTTTCACGCTCGGCAGATAGATCGGCACGGGCGTGAAATTCTTGCGCACGCTGACATTGGTTTCCGCGCCCCATTCGTCGAGGCCGGCGTCGCCGCCAGGAATCTCCTCCAGCGGAATCTTGCCGAAGGCGAGATTGCGCGTGTCGCGCGCGGCGAGCCTCGTCTCGCGCTCGACGATGAAATCCGGCAGCGGATCGAGCGGCCGCTCCTTGGCGAGCGACAGCACCGCCTGATCGACCATCCAGAATGTCGCTTCTCCGGCGAGCGGCTTGCCGAGATCATCGGAAAGACGCAAGCTGACCTCCACCTCCTGCCCCGGCCGCGCCTTCGTCGGATAATCGAGCTTTGCGGTCACGATATTCTTGACCGGCGTCACCTCGATCCATTTGGTGGCGGCGATCGTCACCGGCTTGCCCTGGTCGATATTGGAGGCCGCCGCCGGCGCGCTGTCCTTCAAGCGTCCGCGCATGATGAGGAAATGCACGGCGAGCTTCGGCGTTTGCTCCTTGCGCAGCGTGAGCGTGTAACGCCCAAAGCCATTGGCGATGTCGATGAGCTGATAATCGAACACGCCATTGGGCTGCTCGACGATGGCGAGCGCCTTGGCGTTTTGGAACGGCGATTGGACGATGAGCGTCGCCGTCTCGCCCGGCGCATAGGCTTGCTTGTCGGTCGTGATGGTCGCGGTGGAGGCCGGCGGACGCTGGAAGGTCACGGGCGTATTGCCGCCCACGAAGAAATCGACGCTCACCTGCTGACGACGGCCGATGCGATCATAGGCCTCGAGCTGCACGACATAAACGCCGGCCTCGCGCGCCTCTATCTCTATTTTCTGCGCCTCTTTCGCGCTCGTCAGTCTGCGCTCGAGGAGCGTCTCCTCCATCACCTGCGTCACATATTTCGCGGCGCCTTGCGCGAAATCGGAGGCCTGCAGCGTCGACACCCAATTGCGCTTGATGAAGCGCATGGTGACGGGAAGTCCTTCCACCGCCTCGCCCTTGCCATCGAGCGCGAGAAACTCCGGCGTCACCGCGCCGGGCCGCTCGACATAGCGCGGCAGCTTCACGCCGAGCGCGAAAGGCGGAACGGCGATGACATTCTGCACATTGCGCACCTCTATTCCATCGTCGCCGGTGACGGTCGCCTCTATCGAATAGCGCCGCGGCTGCGCGGTCGGCTCTATCGTCGTATCGAAGGTCATGCGCGAGGCGCCGCCGGCGTCGGTGCGCGCGTCGCGCTCCAGCACTGGCGAGGATTTGAACTTGCCCTCGCCGGAGAAGCGCGCGTCGCTCGAGAATAGAAATCCCTCGCGTCCCGGCGGCTGAAACACATGCGGAAATTGCACGGCGCGCCATTTCACCGGCCGTTCCGCGACCAGCCCGCCGGCGAAATAGCGCGCGATGAGATCGACATTGAACTCGCCGTCGAGTGGAACGATCTGCGGCGCATTGAGCACCACCTCGAATGTCGGCAGACGATAAGCCTCTTTCTTGAACGGAAACTGTCCGCAAGAAATCGTCTGCGGCGCTTCGCCCGCGGCCTCTGCGGTCTCGCTCGGCTCGGCCTCATCGCCTTTCGTCTCGCTCTTCTTCGGCTTCGCGCCATCGGGCTCGAAGCGCAGCGCGTAATCGCCGGTCGCCGGCGTCTGCGCATCGAATTTGTGATAGAAGCTCCCGGCGGCGTCGAGCTTCACCGGAATGCGCCATTCCTGATTGCCGGGGCCGGAGACGACCAGCGTTCCGCCCGCTTTCGCAATCGCCAGTGCGCCATCGCGATAGGCGCGCACGAAGCCCTTTATATGTACCGGCTCCTCGGGCCGATAGATCGGCCGCTCGGCGAAGACATGGCAGAGCGTGCGTGGCTCTTCCTTGCGCGGCTCCTGTGGATTCGCGGTCCATGCGAGCCAGGCGCCGTCCGGCTTCGTCCAATTCTCGCGGGCATATTCGGAGGGGCCGTCATTGGCGTCCAACACGAGCGTGTCGAGGCCCTTGGTCACGACGATGCGGCGCACATCGGCTTCCGCGCGTTTGCCGGGATCGAAAGCGAAGAAGCCGGAATTGTCGGTGGTCCCGCGCGCGAGCGTGACGAATTTCTCGCCCTTCACGCCTTCGAGCCGCACTTCCGCGCCGGAGACGGGCTGCGCGGTGGAGAGCGAGGTGACGACGAAGCGCACGCGCGCGCGCTCCTCTATCGCGCTCAGCGACAGATCGGTCACTTGCGCGCGCAGCCAATGGCGTTTCTTCTCATCCACGGCGCGCAGGCCGATGAGATAGGTTCCCGGCTGTCCAGCGCCGGCGATCTTGGCGAATTCGCTCGACAGATCGAGGCCGAATTTGGCGTCGGCGCCATTGCGACGGATCGGCAGATCGAGCAACGCGGAAACGGCGGGCGAGCCCAGCGCCTTTATGCGCGCGACGATCGCTTCGGCCTCCGGCGCATCGGTCTCGCCCCAATGCGCGGGCTCATTGCCGGGCAGCGGCGGCGCGGCGCTGTCCTCCGTCTCGACGCCGCTCTTGGGGAAAGGCCAGAAGTCGCGCGCGAGCGGATCGATCGCATGAATGCGAATGTCGGCGCGGTCATAGCCGCGTCCGCGCAGCGGCAGCAATTGCGGGCCGAAACGCTCGACGAGCCCTTGCGCGGCGTCCCATGCGAGCGCCGGCCGGTCGCGATCGAAAGCGAAGCGCAGCGCGAAGCGCGAGGCGAGCGCGCGCTTTCTGACGTCGCGTAGAGCGCCCGGCGCCAGCGTCAGCTCATAGACGCGATCGGAGAGAAACTTGCCATAGATGTTGAGGCGCTTGCGGTCGATCTCGACGGAGAGATCGTCGACCGGCGGCGAGATGCGCAGCGCCTCGCGCGCGCGCAGAATGTCGATCTCGCCCGGCTGCTCGGTGAAGCTCAGCGTCAGCCGGCGCCGATTGGCGGGCTGGTAATTGGAGACGGGCGCGGATTCTTCCTCGCCCTCCGATGAAGCCGACGCCGGCGCGACGGCGTAGCCGAAAGCGCAGCGCAGCACGCCGTCCTGCTTGTCGTCGCTCCAGCCGCGGCCGCAGCTCGCCTCACTGACGGCGAAAGGCGCGGCAGAACGCGCGCGCAACTCGAAAATCTCATCGTCGAGCCCCGGCTCGTCGGCGAGCTTCAATCGCAGGATCGCGACGCGTCCGTCGTGAATCGACTCGCGCAAGCGAATGGCGACGCTCTGCGCGGCGTTACGATCGGCGCGCTCCAGCGGACGAATGTCATAGTCCTTCGGCGTCAGCAATTGTCCGCCGAGCGGAGAAATTCCCGGCGCAGGACGCAATTCGATCGTCAACAGGCGCGCCAGCGCGGCGATATCGACGGGCTCGGGAAAAGTGAGCGTTATCTGCTCGAGATCCGCGATCGGATCGGCGCTCTCCGTCGGATTGGTGGAAGAGGGCGTCGGCAGCAGCGCGACGAGCCGCGTCGCGGCGGCGCCCGCCTCTATATCGACGCGCTGCAGCGGCTTCCACAGCTCGGCGGGACGAAATTGCAGCGCGCGCGCGCCGATCCAGCGCCATTCGCCGGCGGGCTCGCCGGAGAGCTTGGCGAATTTCTCATGCACGTCTTCCGGCCCGCCGGCCTTGGGGCCGATGTCGCGATCGAAAAAGATGGTGATGGGATCGAAGCTGCGCAGAAATTTGTCCGGCACGATGCGCGCGCCATCGGCGCGGCGCAATTGATCGAAGGACGCCGTCTCGGCGCGCAGCGGCGCGGAGCCGGAGAGACCAGCGAGAAAAAGCAATGCGAGCGGCGCGCGCAACAGCGCGCCTCTGCAAAGGAGGCCCGTCATCGCGAGGAGCGAAGCCACCAAGCGATCCAGTGGCCGCCCTGCGACGCTGGATCGCTTCGCTCCGCTCGCGATGACGGCGGTGAGACTCGAGAACAGAAAAAGAATGCGTTTCATCGCCGAGCCTCGAATGGGACTGAGGGCGTTTGTCGAATGAGGAAAGCTCATCTGCCGCTCTTCCTTCCGGCCTTTTCCAAAAACTCCGCCGCCACTTCCTGAGGCGGCCCGGAGGGCGGCGGCGCGAGGCCGCGCAGAGCGAGGCGCAATGTCGTCGCGGGCGCGTCAGTGGGCGCGCGCGCCTCCACGAAATAACGGCCGGGCTCGAGGCGCAGAATCTGCGCGGCGCCTTCTCCGAGCGTCTTGCCGGCAACGTCGAGGAGACGCAGCGCGGCGCGATCCGGCTCGGCGCGCAGGCCGAGGCCGATCTCGCCCGCCTTCGTCACCTCGAAGGTGAAGAGCGCGGAGCCGGCGGGGCCGAGCGCGATCGGATCATTGACGCCGTCCGTCACCGGAATGACCGGCGTCGTCGCAATGCTCAGCACGCCGGAGAGCGCGCCGTCATGCGGCGAAAAAATCTCGATGAGCGCGCGGCCCGGCGCGGCATAGCGATGCAGCTCCACGCCAGCGGGGAATGTCTCCACCTCGCGCGCGCCATTCTGCGTGAAAGCAAGAATCGCCGGCGCGCTCGTGCGAATGTCGACGACGATGGGCGCGGTCACATCGAGCGCGAAAGCCTGCGCTTCTCCGCTGAGCGTCGCAGCGAAAGGCGCGCTCACATCGCGCGGCGCAGCGGCGGGCCAAGGCGATTTGCCGGCGCGCTCGATCCAGGCGGCGACGAGGCCGGGCGCATGGGCGATGGTCGCCTCTCCCGAACCGGCGAGCGTGAGCGAGCGGCCGCGCAGCACGCGTCCATCGGCGCCGGTGAAGACCGCGTCGCCACCCGCGGTGACGAGCCGGTCGCCCGGCTGCGCCTCGACGAGATGCGCGGTCTCGCCAGCGGCGCCGTAGAAGCGCTTGATCGCTCGGCTCGCCGTGATCGGCTCTTGGCGTTCAAACGAGGAGGCGACGCGCGCGGGCGCGGGCGCGTCGGTGAGATTGACGAGCCATAGCGCGCGGGCGCCCTCGAGGCGACGCGAGAGCGGCGCGCCATCGGCGAAAGCGGCGAAGGCGCGCGGCTCCTCCGGCGCGGAGAAAGCGGCGAGGCCGCTCGGAAGATCGAGCGCCAGAGCGCCGGCGCCGTCGAAGACGAGAGGCTGCGCGGTGAGGGGCGGAATGACGCCGGAGAATTGCGCGCCGGCGCGAAGGGGCGCGGCGAGCGCGACGTCGATCGCGCGCGCCGTGAGACGCAGGGACTGCGCGTCGCCGGCGTTCCACAGGCGCGGCGGCTCCTTGCCGGCGAGCGCCAGAGCCGCGCCCGGCGCGACGGCGAAGCCGTGTCCGGCCGAGACGCCCGGCTGACCGAAGGCCGAACGCGCGAGCCACAGCCGCGCCTTGCCGGAGGGCGGCGCGGCGGCGGGCAGAATGGCGCGGTCGTTCTCGCCGAGGGTGAGCGGAATTTCAGCGCCGCTGGGCGCGAAGGCGGCGACGCGCGCCCGTGCGGCGCAATCGTCGCGCGAGAGCAGCCACAGGCACTCCGATTGCGGCGCCAGCGCGCCGGCCGAAGCCGGAGCGAGCAGGCGACCGGCCGCCGAGCCCGCGGCGAGCGAGGCCGGCGCAGAGCCGATAGAAACCAGCGCCGAAGCGGGCGCGGCGACGAGGCCGACGCAGATTTTTGTCGCGAGCCCTTCGATCGGCGCCGGCTCCAGCGCTATGTCGCCATAGCCGCGAGGCGTGCGCGCCAAGCTGCGCGCGGCGAGGGTGACGGGTGCGTCGGCGCCGCCGATGGTCCAGACGCTGGCGCGCCATTCGCCGCTCTCCGCCGGCCAGGCGGCGACAGGCGCAAGGCCGCGCTCGCGGCCAATGACGCGCCAGCGTCCATCGGCCTCGCGCTTCTCGATCGACAGCGCCGTCTCGCGCGTCGATTGTGCGGCGACGATCATCAGCCGCCCCTCCTGCGCAGCGGGCAGCGCCAGCTCATGCGCGCCGGCGCCGGAGACGGTCTTCACGCCCGCGAATGTCAAAGCCTCGGCCGGCGCGGAGGCGGGCAGAGCGAGGCTCATCTCGACGCCCTCCGGCTCGGCCGGCTCCTCCGTCTCCTGCGCGACGGTCTCGCCTTCCGTGGCGGCGCCTTCGTCTTCGGCGTTCTGCTCCTCGGCCACGGCCGCGGGTTGCGGCGCGCCCTTCAGCTCGTCGAGCCGCAGGCGATAGGCGCCCGCCGGCAGGCGCCGCGAGAGCGAGACGTTCCAATCTTCCGCGCGTCCCTCGAGCCGCTCGATCACGGCGCCATTCTCATCCTCGAGCGCGCCGATCAGCTCCTTGTCGCCGAAGCTCGCAATATCGACGACGCCGTCGCGCGCGATGGAGAAGGGCAGAGCGGCGGGCAGATCGACGAAGCGCGGCGCGCCCGGCTGCAATTGCGTCGATGTGAGCGCGATGCGGTAATCCAGCCGATCGTCATGGGCGAGGCTGCGCGCCTCGACGCGATAGGCGCCGGCGGCGAGCCTGCCGGAGAATTTGCGGCCGGCGGCGAATTTGCCGACGCTCTTGCGCGCCGAGTCGAAAATCTCCGCGACGATGCCCTCGCTCACATCCAGCGCAATGTCCGAGTCGCCGGCGAGCGCGAAGCTCCACACATCCGGGTCGCGCGGCGCGCTTTTGGCGAGAGGCTCGCGCCATTGCAGCTTCTGCGGCGCGTCGAAAGGCAGCGCATGTGGGCCATGGCCCTCGAGCGGCGCCGGCGTCACAATCCTGCGCAGGCGCGCGACGAAGCGGCCCTCGACATCCTCCGGCAGCACGACGAGGCGATAGCTTCCCTTCTCGAAACGACGGGTGAGACGCGTCAGCGGGCCGGGCGTGGTGAGCGGCCAGCCGTCCGCCTCCTCGAGCCGCGCGCGCCATTGCTTGCCGAGCCCGGTGAGATCGAGCCGATAGAATCCGTCCTCGGGAATATCGATCGGCACCACCGCCCCGCGGCCGCCGTCGAGCGCAGCGCGCGCGGCGCCTTCGCCGCTGATCGGCGCCGTCGTCGTCATCGCCACAGCCTTCACCGAAAGGCCGAGATGGCCGGCGGATTCGCGCGCGGTGACGGCGGCGCGATAGGCGCCGGCGCGCAAATAGCTCGTCACCAGCGCATTATGGCCGGGGCCATTGTTCTCGCCCTCGCCGAGATGCGGCGCCAGCGCGGCGCCGAGCGTGAGGCGCGTCTGCAATCGGCCCAAGGTCTCGACGCGATAGAGCCCGCCTTCGGCCACATCGAAACGAAACTCCCGCGTCTCGTCGCGGGAGAGATCCAGCCAAGCGGGCTTGGCGGCGGAAATCGTCGCTGGCGGGCGCTCCTTTACCGCCTCTGCGGCGGCCGTCTCCACATCATGCGCATAGACGAGGGCGAGCGCGCCCGGCTCCGCTCGCGCCGGAAGGCGAATGGTGGCGAAGCGATTGTCGTTCTCGATTTTTTCTTCCGTGATCTGCGCGGGCGCGCTCGCGCCCTTGTCGTCGATGACGAGAATCCTGCCGCCGCGCGGCAGGCGCACCGGCAGAAGATATTCCGTCGCGGCCGGCCGCGACAAAGGCGCGGCGCCCTTCTCGAGATCGGCCGGCAGAGCGATGACGCGCGGACCCGTCAGCAGGCCCGGCGCGCTATTGGCGAGAATGAAATGCGAGGCGCCCCGGTCGAGCTTGTGCTCGCCGAAGGAAATCACCGCGCGGGCGGAGGGCCGCGGGGGCAGCTCTGGGGCGAGGCCGGGCGGGCCGAGCGTCACATCCACGATTCCAACGGCGCCTTCCAACGGCTCGAGCGAGAGAAAATAGAAGCCCGCCTGAAGATCATAGCGGCTCGGCAGGCGGCCATCGGCGCGCGCCGCGGCGGCGCCGAAAGCGGGCTCGATGATCGCGCGCAGGCGCGGGCCTTTCACCGAGATCGCCACCGGGCCGCTGTCGGTCGCCTCGAACAGCAGAGTGGTCGGCCCACGCAGATTGAACTTGCCGCGATAGGCGCGGCCGCCGCCGATCTTCGGGAGGTCCGACGCCAGCACGCGCGTCTTGCCATTTTCCGTGCGCGCCAGCAGCGCCGTGGCGGGGACCTCGTCGGCCCCCTCGCCGGCGACGTCCATGGCGACCAGATTGGGTCCTTCCGTCTCGATCGGCGCGCGGCTCGCCCGGCGCAATGCGCGCAGCGAGAACGCCTGCCCCTCGAGGCCGGAGACTTCGATGAGGCCCAAAGTCTTGCCGTCGCCGCCGAGCGAGACGATCGCGACCGGCTCGCGGCTCGTCTTGTCGATCGCGGCGGACGCCGGCGCGCCGGCGCCACGCCGCGCCTCGAGGCGGGCGGCGACGGGCTTGGGCAGCTCCAGGCGGAATGTGTCATAGCTCGCCGGCGCCTCGAAGCGCGCCGAGCCGAAAGCGCCGATGACGCCATTGGCGACGCCCGCGGCCAGCGATGCGGGCTCGATGAGATGCAAGAGGAAGGGCTGGTTTGTTCCGCCCTCCGGCCAGACGATGGGCTCGCCGCCATAGGCGATCGCGATATAGCGGCCGGGCTCGACCGCGCCTTCCAGCCGCAGCCGCGTCATCTGGCGGCCGGGCCGCGTCTCGATGGTCGCACGCGCGGGTGAAAGATCGATGAGCTCGCCGCTCGCCTTCCACAGACGCAGATCGCGCAATGCGCGGCCCAGCGCCTCCACGCCGACGCGGCCCGAGGCCCCCACCTCGAGCGAATAGCTCCGCTGGGCGAGATCGCCGAGCTCGGCGGAAAATGTCTTGCCGGGCGCCAGCGCCTCGCGCGCGCCCTGCTCCTGAAACGCCTCGGCGGTGAGGCGCGCCTTGCCGGCCGCGCTCTTGTCCATCGCGCCCTTGGCGCCGAAGAGCCGCAGCTTGTAGACGCCGGCGTCGAGCAGCAGATCGAGCCGCCCGTCGCGCTGGCCCGCGGCGCCCGCCGTCTCGCCGGGGCCGGTTATCATATCGACGAGCCCAATGGCCACGCCCGAGGCGCTATGCGCGGCGATGGCGTAGCGCCCCGGCGCCGGAATGGTCAGAAGCGAGAAGCCGTCGCGATCGGCCGGCAGCTCGCTCACAGAAAATCGGCCGGGCGCGGCATGCTGCTCGACGCGCGTCGACTCGACACGCGTCTTGGCGGAAGGCGCGGGCTCCGACGCCGCATAGGAGACGAAGGCGCCGAGCGACAGGCAGGACATCGCGAAAGCGATTGCGATCTTCAGAAGCAAGGCCCCGATCATGCGCAACATGACACCCTCCGCCGCGACGCGCCGCAAGACGCCCCGCCCGAGCTTACGTCGCCGCTTGTTTCCGAGTCGAGCCGGAGTGTCGCGCGACGCCTCTCCATGGGCAGAAGGAAACGCGCTTTTTCGAGGCGCCGCCGTGCGCGACCGCACAATACGACGCCGATATGACGCTTCGCTAAGAGTTCGCGCGCGACCGCGTTAACCTCGAGGGAAAGTGAATTTGCGCCGCGCCCCTGACGCCGGCCGGGCGCGCGCTACTTGCGCCGTCGTGAGGCATCATGATTGCCGAACGGCATGCCTATTACGGAGGTCTTGAATGAAATCGAAAATCGCATCCGTCCTCGCCGCCGCCGCTCTGCTCGGCTCCGTCGGCTCGGCCGCGGCCTTCCCGCGCGTCGTCACCGACCTCGCCGCCTTCCGCACGGGTCCCGGCCTCGACTTCCTGCCCATCCTCGCGGTTCCCCCGCAGGCGGTGGTCGATGTGCACGGCCACATCGGCGGCTGGTCGCGCGTCGCCTATGCCGGCAAGATCGGCTTCATCGCCAGCTCGCTGCTCGCGCGTCCGATCGTCGTGAGGCCGGTCGTCACCTCGGTCGTCGTGGCCCCCACCCCGGTGGTCGCCGTCGCGCCGGCTCCGGCCGTCGCCATAGCGCCCGCTCCGGTCGCGGCTCCGGTCGGCCTCATCACGGCTCCGCTGCGCATCTTCGAGTAATCGAGACGCGGCGAGGCGAGCAGACGCGCGGAACATGTTTCCGCGCGTCTTTCGTACGTGCGCCGCGCGAGCGAGTTTCGCGGACAGAAAGCGAGCGCGCCCCCACTCTTTCGATGCTAGAATTTTCGAGTCGAATCTTTTTGGAAAATTCGTTTCGAGCGAGGCTCCATGCGCTCTTTCTTCCTTTCCTGCCTCTGCGCGCCTTTTCTTCTCTTTTCGTCGCAGACGCAGGGAAAGCCCGCCAAGGTCGGCGAGCTCGTCAACCTACGCTCCGGCCCGGGCCTGAGCTTCGCCGCTCTTCTCGCCATTCCCCCGGACGCGGTGCTCGAGGTCGCCTCCTGCCGCTCCGATTGGTGCCGCGTCACTTACGCAGGGTCCGCCGGCTATGTCGCGCAGCCGGCGCTCGTGCCGATCGCCGCGCGGCCGGTGGAGACGCCCATCCTGCCGCCGCTCGGCGCCTATGTGTGGCGGCGCGACATTCCGCCACTCTTTGATCCTTACGACTCCGCCGGTCCCTGGTACACCGGCCCTTGGGCCTATGAGGGAGCCAACGCCGTGCAATGGCGCTACGGATTTCCCGGCGGCTATGTGCCTTGGTATCGCAACGCCATCTGGCGGCCGGGCTTCGGCTGGTTCTGACATCCGCGAATTGCGACGCGAAAACGCCGCTGCGCGCAGCGCGTATCGACGCGCGCGCAGGCGCCGCGCATTGCGACAAATAAGCGCGCGTCTCGTTTTTTGACGTTTGCGCGCTGCGAAGCGCATGCGTGAAAGTCCCAGAATTCCAGGGAAAATAACGCACGATTTTCATTCGCCTGTGACATTTGTGCGCAGCGCGGGACGCACGCCGCTTTTCTTGATCGATATCAAATCGCATCGCCGCGCGAGCGATAGACTCTTACGCG
Source organism: Methylosinus sp. R-45379 (assembly GCF_001644125.1). Lineage (NCBI taxonomy): Bacteria > Pseudomonadati > Pseudomonadota > Alphaproteobacteria > Hyphomicrobiales > Methylocystaceae > Methylosinus > Methylosinus sp. R-45379. The sequence continues at coordinate 40,687 of NZ_LUUM01000291.1, read as the reverse complement.
TGATCAAAGACGAAAGGCAGGGCGCGCGACACGCGAAGCGCCCCGCGCCTTCCCGCCAGTCCGCGAGGATCCCGCCCATGGCGCCGAATGACGCTCCCGCAAAATCCGTCACCTTTTCAGAAGCGGCGATGACGCTTCTCTTCATCGCCTTCGCGGCGTTCGCCGGCTTCGTCGCCTCGCGCGCGCATACGCCGGCCTATGCGTTCCACGCCGCTCTATTCGCGCTCGGCTCCATCGTCGCCGTCTTCGCACTGCTGAAGCGCTACGAGCTGCGCGACGCGGAGGCGCCCGCGCCCTTCATCGACGGACGGCCCAATTACAATTACGGGCCGATCCGCTTTTGCGCACTGGCCGCATTGTTCTGGGGCGTCGCCGGCTTCGCCGTCGGACTCTATATCGCGCTGGAGCTCGCCTTTCCGGCCTTCAATCTCGATCTGCCCTGGATCAACTTCGGGCGCCTGCGGCCCTTGCACACTTCGGCGGTGATCTTCGCCTTCGGCGGCAATGTGCTGCTCGCCACCTCCTTCTATGTCGTGCAGCGCACCTGCCGCACGCGGCTCGCCGGAGATCTCGCGCCTTGGTTCGTCGTCCTCGGCTATAATTTCTTCATCCTCATCGCCGGCACCGGCTATCTGCTCGGCGTCACGCGCGGGCACGAATACGCCGAGCCGGAATGGTATGCGATCCTCTGGCTCGTCGTGGTCTGGGTCGTCTACCTCATCGTCTTCCTCGCCACTTTGGCCAAGCGCGAGGAGCCGCACATCTATGTCGCCAATTGGTTCTTCCTCGCCTTCATCGTGACGGTCGCGGTTCTCGTGCTCGGCAACAACACCGAGATTCCGATCTCCGTCTTCTCGCCGAGATCGGTGATCGTCTGGGCCGGCGTGCAGGATGCGATGATCCAATGGTGGTATGGCCATAACGCCGTCGGCTTCTTCCTCACCGCGGGCTTTCTCGGCATAATGTATTATTTCGTGCCCAAGCGCGCCGAGCGGCCGATCTATTCCTATCGCCTCTCCATCGTGCATTTCTGGGCGCTGATCTTCCTCTACATCTGGGCCGGCCCGCATCATCTGCACTATACGGCGCTGCCCGATTGGGCGCAGACGCTCGGCATGACCTTCTCCATCATGCTGTGGATGCCCTCCTGGGGCGGCATGATCAACGGCCTCATGACTCTCTCCGGCGCATGGGACCGGCTGCGCACTGATCCCGTGCTGCGCATGCTCGTCGTCTCCGTGGCCTTCTACGGAATGTCCACTTTTGAAGGGCCGCTGATGTCTGTGAAGGCGGTGAATGCGCTCTCGCATTACACCGATTGGGGCATAGGCCATGTGCATTCGGGCAGCCTCGGCTGGGTCGGCTTCGTCTCCTTCGGCGCGCTCTATTGCCTCATCCCCTGGGTTTTCGGCCGCAAGCTCTATTCGCTGAAGCTCGTCGACTGGCACTTCTGGATCGCGACCATCGGCATCGTCTTCTACATATCGGCGATGTGGGTCGCCGGCATAATGCAAGGGCTGATGTGGCGCGCCTACACGCCGCAGGGATTCTTGGAATATTCCTTCATCGAGACCACCGAGGCGCTGCATCCCGAATATGTGATCCGCGCGGCGGGCGGCGGCCTCTTCCTCATCGGCGCGCTCATCATGGTCTACAATATCTACAAGACGCTGCGCGCGCCCGCGGCGGCGAGCGCCACAGAATTCTCGCCCCTTCCCGCCCCCGCGCAATAAGAGGAGAGAGACATGTCCGACATTGCGCGCAACACGCAGACGGGCGGCCTGCAGAAGCGGCTCGAGACCAATTCGATCCTGCTTCTGCTGGCGATCCTGCTGCTGGTCTCGATCGGCGGAATCATCGAGATCGTGCCGCTCTTCTATCTGCACAACACGATCGAGAAAGTGGAGGGCGTGCGGCCCTATTCGCCGCTCGAGCTTTCCGGCTACAACATCTATGTGCGCGAAGGCTGCTACACCTGCCATTCGCAGATGATCCGTCCCTTGCGCGACGAGGTGGAGCGCTACGGTCATTACTCGCTCGCCGCCGAGAGCATGTATGACCATCCGTTCCAATGGGGCTCCAAGCGCAACGGGCCGGATCTCGCGCGCGTCGGCGGACGCTACTCCAATGATTGGCAGCGCGACCATTTGCGCGATCCGCGCTCCGTCGTGCCGGCGTCGATCATGCCGGGCTATCCCTTCCTCGCGCAGACGCCGCTCGACGCCGAGCATATCGTCGAGCAGATGAAAACGCTGCGTCTCGTCGGCGTGCCTTATAGCGATGCGCAAATCGACAATGCCAAGGCCGATCTTTCGGCGCAGAGCGCGCCCGATGATCCGGGCGCCGAAGCGCTGCGCCGCCGCTATCCCAATGTCGTCGTCAATGACCAGACCGGCAAGAGCGGCGTCACCGAGGAGGATGCGCTCATCGCCTATCTGCAGCATCTCGGCGTCTCGGTGAATTTCAAGCTCTATGACGACAAAGCCGCAGTGAATGTGAGGTGAGCCATGACCACTTACGAATCGTGGCGAGAGCTTTCAGCGAGCTCGGGCCTTTTCTTCTTCGTCGCATTGTTCGCCGGAGTCCTGGCCTATGCGCTATGGCCCTCCAATCGCGAAAAATTCCGACGCGCCGCCGAGACGCCAATGCGAGAGGACTGAAGACATGTCGACGCGACAAGCTCACAGCGACGCGGCCCGCATCGATCCGCATTCCAAGACCAGAACGACCGGCCATGAATGGGACGGCATAGAAGAGCTCGACACGCCGCTGCCGCGCTGGTGGGTCATCACCTTCTATGCGACCATCCTGTGGTCGATCGGCTATTTTCTCGCCTATCCGGCGCTGCCGACTCTTTCCGGCGGCACGCAGGGCCTCATCGGCTGGCATTCGCGCGCATCGGTCGCGCGCGACATGGAGCAGCTGAGCGAGATTCGCGGCCCGGTGCTGGAGCGCCTCGCCAACGCGCCGCTGGAGGAGATAGAGGCGCGGCCGCAATTGCTCAGCGCCGTGCGCGCATTGGGCGCCGCCGCTTTCGCCAATAATTGCGCCGGCTGCCATGGCGCCGGCGCGCAAGGCGCGAAGGGCTATCCCAATCTCAATGACGATGATTGGCTGTGGGGCGGCAAGCTCGCCGATATTCGCCGCACCATTGAGCATGGCGTGCGCTGGGACGCCGATAAGGAGACGCGCAGCGAGACCATGCCCGCCTTCGGCCGCGATGGAATGCTCGACGCGAAGCAGATTTCCATCGTCGCCGATCAGCTTCGCGCAATGGCGAAGCTTCCCGGCGGCATAGCGACTGCGCAAGGCGCCAAGCTCTTCGATGACAATTGCTCCGTCTGCCATGGCGTCGACGGCAAGGGCAATCGCGATATGGGCGCGCCCAATCTCACCGACGCTCTGTGGCTGTTCGGCTCCGACAAGGAGACGATCGCGAGCCGCATCGCCAATGGCGGCGGCGGCGTGATGCCGGCGTGGAAGGATCGCCTCGACGAGCCGACGATCAAGGCGCTCACCATCTATGTGCATACGCTCGGCGGCGGCGAGTGAGGGAGAGGAAAATGACGAGCGCCGATATGGGCAAGGCGAAGAGCGGCTCGCTCTATGCGCCACGCAAGACGATCTATCCGAAAGAGGTCGAAGGCGAGTTCCGCCGCATCAAATGGTGGCTGCTGGCATTCACTCTCTCGGTCTATTATCTGCTGCCTTTCGTGCGCTGGGATCGTGGCCCCGACGCCCCGTCGCAAGCGGTGCTCGTCGATTTTCTGCATCGACGCTTCTATTTCTTCTTCATCGAGATCTGGCCGCAGGAGGTCTATTATCTCACCGGCCTCTTGATCCTCGCCGCGCTCACCCTCTTTCTGATGAACGCGCTCGCCGGGCGCATATGGTGCGGCTATCTCTGCCCGCAGACTGTGTGGACCGATCTCTATCTTTCCGCCGAGCGTTGGATAGAGGGCGATGCGCGCGAGCGCGCCCGCAAGGACGCCGGCCCACGCACGGCGAAGATTTGGCGCGAGAAGATCGCCAAGCATGCGCTATGGCTTCTCATCGCCTGGTGGACGGGCGGCGCCTGGGTGCTCTATTTCGCCGACGCGCCGACGCTCGTCTATGCGCTCGCGACCTTCCAGCCGGGAATCTCGGAAGCCTATATTTGGATCGGCATACTCACCTTCACCACCTATATGCTCGCCGGCCATATGCGCGAGCAGGTGTGCCTCTATATGTGCCCCTGGCCGCGCATACAGGCCGCGCTCACCGACGAATATGCGCTGAATGTCACCTATCGCTATGATCGCGGCGAGCCGCGCATGTCGCTGAAGCAGGCGAGCGCGCTTCGCCTCGCCGGCGCGCCGGCCGGCGATTGCGTCGATTGCGGCCAATGCGTCGCCGTCTGCCCGACAGGCGTCGACATTCGCAAAGGCGCCTCGCTCGGCTGCGTGCAATGCGGCCTGTGCATAGACGCCTGCGACGCGGTGATGGCGAAGATCGGCCGCTCGGCGCGGCTCATCGCCTATGACACGCAGATGAATTGCGAGCGCCGTCGCAAGGGCGAGGCGCCCGTCTACAAGCCATTGCGCGCGCGCACCATCATCTACGCGGCGCTCATCGTGGCGATCGCCGGGCTCATGTCCGCAAAGCTGGCGACGCGCGAGGATGCGCGCCTCTCCGTGCTGCATGATCGCAATCCGCTCGCCGTCACGCTGGCCGACGGCAGCATTCGCAACGCCTATACGATTCGCTTCGCCAATATGAGCGCCGAGCCGCGTCGCTTTCTGCTGGAGACCAGCGGCGTCGAGGGCGCCGAGGTGGAGATCGTCGGCGTCGAGCCCGACGCCGAAGGCCGAATGATCGTCGGCGTCGGCGCCGATCAGACGCGCGAGACGCGCGTGCTCGTCACATGGCGCGGCGCGCGCAGAGCCAAGGGACAGACGCCGATCCTCTTCACCTCCAAAGAGCTGGAGAGCGACGCATCCGTCACTATGAGAGACGTATTCGTGACTCCATGAGGAAAAAGCCATGTCGCACACAAATCTGATGCGCGCGGCGCCGCAGCGTCGCCTCGGCGGTTGGCAGGTTCTTTCGCTGCTCGTTCTGTTTTTCGGCGTCATCGCCACGGTCGATGGCGTGATGATCTACGCCGCCATCTCCACCTTCCGCGGCGAGGAGGTGAGCCGCGCCTATGAGAGGGGCCTCGCCTATAATCTCGACATCGCCGGCGCCCGCGAGCAGAGCGCGCGCGACTGGAAAGTCGAGGCGACGATTTTGCGCCGCGGCGCCTGGGAGAATCTCGTCTCGGTTACGCTGCGCGACGAAAATGGCGGCCTGTCGGGGCTGAAGCTCATGGCGGAAATCCGCGCGCCGGTCGATGGCCGCAAGGATGTCGCCGTCGATCTCGCGGAGATCGCGCCGGGCCGCTATGAGGCGCCGATCGTCATCGAATCCGGCTTCCGCGATCTCGTGCTGGTCGCGACGCGCGACGGCCATGAAATGTTCCGCTCCAAGAGCCGCATTCGCATCGATTGAGCGCCCCATGACCATGGACGTCGATTTCTCCGCTCTCGCGACGCGCGACCGCAATGGCGCGCTACGCCTGGAGCTGGCGCTGGACGGCATGACCTGCGCCGCCTGCATTTTCGAGATCGAAGCGGCGCTGAAGGCCGTTCCCGATCTCGTCGCGGCGCGCGTGAATTACGCCGATCGCCGCCTCTCGCTGGAATGGACGGCGCCGACATTCGACTTCGCCGCCGTGTCGGAAAGGCTGCGACGCATGGGCTATCGCGCCCGGCCGTTCGAGCGCGAGAGCGGCGAGAGCGCGGAGCGCGAGATCGCGCGGCGCCTGCTGCGCTGTCTCGCCGTCGCCGGCTTCGCGACGGTGAATGTGATGATGCTGTCCGAGGCCGTCTGGCTCGGCGGCGATATGGACGAAGCGACGCGCGACTTCTTCCATGGCGTCTCCGCGCTGATCGCTCTGCCCGCCACGGCTTTCGCCGGCCAGCCCTTCTTTGCCAGCGCCTTCGCCGCGCTGCGCGCGCGGCGGCTCAACATAGACGTGCCGATCTCGCTCGGCGTGCTGCTGTCGCTCGCAATGTCGGTCTATGAGACGCTCACCCACGCGCCGCACGCCTATTTCGATTCGGCGACAATGCTGCTCGCCTTTTTGCTGCTGGCGCGTTATCTCGATTGCGCCATGCGCCGCAAGACGCGCGCCGTCGCCGCCAATCTCGCCGCTCTGCGCGCGCCCGCCGCTTGTCGCATCGCCGCCGATGGCGCGCAAAATTACGTTCCGCTCGCCGCGCTGGCGCCGGGCGATCGCGTGCTGACGCGGCCGGGCGAGCGCATTCCCGCCGATGGCGTCGTTCTTTCCGGCGAGGCGAGCCTCGATGAGAGCCTCGTCACCGGCGAGACGCGCCGCCGCAGCGTTTCTGCGGGCGATACGGTCTATGCCGGCGCGCTGAATTTCGACGGCGCGCTGACGATGCGCGTGCAGGCCGCGGCCGGCGATTCGCTCATCGACGAGATCGAACGCCTGGTGGAGAAGGCGACGGCGGCGCGCTCGCGCTATCTGCGCCTCGCCGATCGCGTCTCGCGCCTCTATGCGCCGCTGGTGCATCTCGCCGCGCTCGGCGCGCTGCTCGCCTGGCTCGCGGCCGGCGCCTCGCTGCATGATGCGCTGGTGACGGCCATCGCCGTGCTGATCGTCACCTGCCCTTGCGCGCTGGCGCTCGCCGCGCCCGCCGTGCAAGTCGCGGCGAGCGGCGCGCTGTTTCGCGCTGGCGTGCTGCTCAATTCCGACGATGCGCTGGAGCGTCTCGCCGAGATCGACACTGTCGTCTTCGACAAGACCGGCACGCTGACGACGCCGGAGCCGCGCATCGTCAATGCGCAGGAGATCGAGCCGACCTTGCTCGAGCTCGCCGCGCGGCTCGCTCATTCGAGCCGTCATCCGCTCGCTCGCGCAGTCGCATGCGAATATCCATATGCCGCGGCGATCGACGGCGCGCGCGAGGAGCAAGGCGCCGGCGTCGTGGCCATGGTCGACGGCGTCGAGGCGAGTCTCGGCGATGCCCGCTTTTGCGGAGTCGAGCGCGACTGCGCAGCGCGCGCGGCGCGTGGGGACGCGTCCGTCATCGCCTTCCGCCACGGCGAGCGCATCGCGGCGCTCGTCGTGCGGCAGCGCTTGCGTTACGACGCGCGCGAGACCATCGAAGCGCTCGTGGATCGCGGCTTGCGCGTCATCATTCTGTCTGGCGATCGCGTGGAGCCGGTGGAGGCTGCGGCGCGCACGCTCGGCGTCGCGGAGTGGCGCGGCGCGATGAAGCCCGCCGATAAGGTGGCGCGTCTCGAGGCGCTGCGCGCGCAGGGGCGCAAAGTGCTGATGATCGGCGATGGGATCAATGACGCGCCGGCGCTCGCCGCAGCGCATGTGTCGCTGTCGCCGATCGACGCGGCAGAGATCGCGCAGGCGGCGGCCGACGCCGTCTTCCTCGGCGAAGGCCTCGCGCCCATTGTGACGACGATCGACGCGGCGCGACGAGCGCGCGCGCTGATGCGCCAGAATCTCGCGCTCTCGCTTCTCTACAACATGATCGCCGCGCCGCTGGCCATGGCGGGATTGCTGACGCCGCTCATCGCCGCCATCGCAATGTCGAGCTCCTCGCTCATCGTCACGCTCAATGCGCTGCGCGCCGGCCGCCGTCGCTCCGACGAGCCGGGAGCCCTGGCGCGCAAGGACCACATGCATCACATAGCCGTAGAGAAGGAGTCGCCCGCATGAATGTCCTTCTCTTTCTCGTTCCGCTCGCTCTGCTGCTCGGCGCGCTCGGTCTCGCGGCTTTCGTCTGGTCGCTGAATGCGGGTCAATATGAGGATCTCGAAGGCGCCGCCGCACGTGCGCTCGCCGACGATGATGTGGAGGATGCGCGAGCATGAGCCTCCAATTCGATCCGCTGCTCGCGCGGCCGAGCGAGACGCTCTGCCTATGCCCACGCATGGGCGAGACCGACGATGCGCCATCGACGCTGCGGCTCGCGCTCGGCTTCGGGCTCGGCGTGCTGGCGCAGGCTTTGGCGCTCTCGCAACTGCCGCAAGCGGCGCTGCTCATCGCGCCGCGCGCGGAGGAGATCGGCTGGCCGCTGGCGCTGATGCTCATCGGCGCGGCGCTCGCCTCCTTTCCGGCGGCGCTGCTCGTCGACGGCTTCGGACGACGCGGCGCCTTCGCGCTCGGAGCGAGCCTCGGCGTCGGCGGCGGGCTGCTCGCCGCCTTCGGCATGACGCACGGACATTTCCCGGCGCTGTGCCTCGGCGCGCTGTGGCTCGGGCTGGCGCAGGGCTTCGGCCTCTTCTATCGCCATATAGCGGCCTCCGCTCAGGGCGGAGTAAGCGTGCTGGCGGGGGGCGCGCTCGCCGCGCTGATGGCGCCGCTCGTGGTTTTTTGCGCAGAGCTCGCGGGAGGCGGAGCGGCGACCTTGCTCTGTGCATCGCTGCTGCAGATTTTCGCGCTCGCTCTGGCGGTGCGCGCGCCGCATGGTTTCGCTGACGCGCCTTCCTCTCCTTCGTCCTTCGAGACGGTCTCTACGAGACCTCCTCAGGATGAAGGAGAGGAATACGCTACAGCTCACGATCGCGATTCGGTCAAAGTCCGATTTGCGCTGCTGACGCTCGCCGGCGCGGCGGCTTGGGCGATCATGGCGGCGGCCATGCTGCGCGGACCATTGTCGCTCGCCCTCTGCGGGGCGGCGCAGAGCTTCGTCGGCGCAGCGATGGCTTGGCATCTGCTCGCAATGTATGGCCCCGCCGCGCTGGCGGCGCGCTGGCCGACGTTCTTTCCCGCGCTGAAGACGCTTTGCGTCGGGCTCATCGCTCTGGCGGGAGCTTTCGCGCTGCTGCGCTTTTCCGCCTCGCCCGCGCTTCTGGCGGGGGGAATGGCGGCGATCGGCGCCGGCTGGTCGCTCGCCAATATCGGCGCGCTGCGGCTGTTGCACGAGAAAGGCCCTCCGCCGCCGGCTGCGCTGGCGCTGCATGACCTCTGCCTGCTCGGCGCGGCGGCTGCGGGCGCGCTGGCCCTTTGACCCGATTTCGCCGCATGCTTTTCGCAAATTGCTGAATTCGGCGTAGACTCCCCTCCGGGACGGGCCTGCGCGGCCGGCGCTCGCGCGCTAAATTGCCCGGCGAGGACGAGAATTATGAGCTTCTGGCGCAAGAAAGAGAGCGACCGCAGCGAGGCTTCGCCCACGCTGGAGGCTCTGGTGCGGCGCTCGCTGGCGGCGCTGGCGCTCGAGCGGCTGGCGCGCGTCGCCGCCGGGCTGGCCACGCTGCTTCTCATTTTCCTTGCGGTCTCCTTCGCCGGCCTCTGGCTCGAGATCGGCGCGAGCGCGCGGGCGCTCGGCGTCGGCGCTTTTGCGCTGGCGGCTCTGTGGATCGTCGGGCGCGGCCTCGTCGCCGGAACGCCGCGGCGGCGCGAAGCTCTGGCGCGTCTCGACGCCTCGCCCGGCGCGGAGCATCGGCCCGCCGCCTCGCTCGAGGACACGCTCGCCGGCGGCGCCGACGATCCGACGACGCGCACGCTCTGGGCGCTGCATCGCGGCCGGCTCGAGCGCAAGCTCGCGGCGATAGAGGTGACGCCGCCGGACCCCGGCCTGCCGCAGCGCGATCCTTTCGCTCTGCGCGCGGCCGCGCTGGTCGCCGCCGTGGCCGCGGCCTTTGTCGCCGGGCCGGATCGCGAGACGCGGCTTCTCTCCGCCTTCGATTGGGAGAGCGGCCCCGCTTCCGCGACGGGGGCGAGGGTCGACGCCTGGTTCGAGCCGCCGGCCTATACGGGCCGGCCGCCGATCGTGGTGCCGCAGCGCGCCGAAGGGCCTTGGGCGCAGATCTCGGCGCCCGTGAATTCGACGCTGGTGCTGCGCAGCCTCGGCGCGCGCGGCGCCGCGACGACGAGCGGCGGGCTCGCGCCGATCGAGGGCGGCAAGCAGAAGCAGGCGAGCGGCGAGGCCGAGGAACGCTTCAAGCTCGCCGGCGACGCCGCTCTGGCGCTGCGCGGCGCCGGGGAGTTCCGCATTCAGGCGATCCCGGATCGCGCGCCGACGATCGAGATCACGCAGCCGCCGCGCAATAATGCGCGCGGCACCATGACGCTCGGCTTTCGCACCGATGATGATTATGGCGTCATCGCCGGCGAGGCGGTCGCCGCTCTGCCCGCCTCGGCGCGGCCGAGCCGCTCGCTCTATCCGCCGCCGCGCCTCGCCCTGCCCGTGCCGCCGACCCGCGGCGGCCTCGGCGAGGCCAAGGCGACGCTCGACTTCTCCGACCACCCCTGGGCCGGCGCGCGCGTGGCGCTGACGCTGGTCGCCCATGACGAGGGCGGCAATGACGGCTTCTCCGCGCCGCTGGACGTCACTCTGCCGGAGCGCCGTTTCGCCAAGCCGCTGGCCCGCGCGCTCGCCGAGCAGCGCCGCAATCTGGCGCTCGACCCCGACCATTCCGCCCGCGTGCTGACGGCGGTGGACGCTCTGTCGCTGGGCTCGGCGCTGTTCGAGACCCCCTCCTCGATCTTCCTGGGGCTGAGCGCCGCCAAGGCGCGGCTGCAAGCGGCGCGCGACGACGCCGATCTGCGCGAGGTCGCCGATCTGCTCTGGGCCATGGCGCTCTCGCTCGAGGAAGGCGACGTCGCGCAGGCCGAGCACGATCTGCGCGCGGCGCAAAAGGAGCTGCGCGAGGCTTTGGAGCGCGGCGCGAGCGAGGAGGAGATCGCAAAGCTGACGCAGGATCTGCGCGCGGCGATGGAAAAATTCCTGAACGGCCTCGGCCAGAAGAACGGCAAGAACGCCGAGCGCTCCGCGCCGCAGCAGGGCGATCAGCGCGTGCTGACGCCGGACGATCTCAATTCCATGCTGAGCGAGATCGAGAAGGCCGAGCGCTCCGGCGATCTCGCCGAGGCGCAGCGCCTGCTCGACGATCTGCAGGATGTGCTGGAAAATCTTCGCCCCGCGCAGGCCGGCCGCTCCGACCCTCGCGCGCGGGAAATGTCGCGCGCGCTGGACGAGCTCGACAAGCTGACGCGCGAGGAGCAGCAATTGCGCGACGAGACCAATCGCGGCCAGCAATCGGGCGGCCAGCAGTCCGGCGGCGAGCCGCGACGCGGCGGCAAGGGCCAATCCTCTTCCTCCGACGATGCGCGCGGACGGCAGAAGGCGTTGCGCGACCGCTTGGAGCATGAGCAGGACCGGCTGCGCCGCGCCGGCGAGGCCTCGCCCGATCTCTCCGACGCCGACAAGGCGATGAAGGAGGCCGAGAAGGCGCTCGGCCCCGGCGGCGAGGGAACCGGCCGCGCCGTGGACGCCCAGGGCCGCGCGCTGCAGGCGCTGCGCCGCGGGGCCGACCAGCTCGCCTCCCGCATGCAGGGCGAGGGGGAAGAAGGCGAGGGCCAGAACGGCCGCACGGGCCGCCGCGCCGGAATGCGCCCCGGCGAGGGCGCCGATCCGCTCGGCCGCCCGACCGGCCGCCAACGCGGCCAGGAGGCCGGCGCCCATTACGATCCGCTCGGCCTGCCGCCGGCCGTGCGCGCCCGCCGCGTGCAGGAGGAACTGCGCCGCCGTCTCGGCCAGCCGGAGCGCCCGGCCGAGGAGCTGGATTATTTCGAGAGGTTGTTGCGGCGGTGAGGGGGGTGCGCTGTGGTGGGCCGTCACGCCGCTGACGCACACGACGAGTCGTACACGATCCAGTCGAACTGAGCGCGAACGCCCGTTCAGTCGTCCTCCCCCGCACGGAGCGAGGCGGCGGCGTCAACGGCGCCTCTGCGTATCGACTTGGCGATTTGCTCCGCCAGCCGATTGCTCTTCATAGAACGCACCAGCGTCAATCCGCCGATCAAAATGCCGAGCATCGACCAGGCGCGAGAGAGTCGCTGCTCCTCGTCTCCGCCCGGCAAGCCGTCGGCGACGAGGCCTGCGATCTTTTTCATTTTCGTTTCGAAAAGGGCTTTGACGTCCGGTCCCGATCGCGCGACCTCGGGCGAAAGGGTCGTCATCGCGCAGCCGCATGCGAGATCGTCACGATGGGCCTTGCCGAGATAATAATCGGCGAAGGCTCGCACCCAGTCGGCGCCGTGCTCGCTCTGATACTGCGGAATGGCTCCGATCACCTCGTCGAGTCCCTGTTCCAGCGCATCGCGAAATGCGCCGTCCTTCGAGCCGAAATGGGCGTAAAAGGCTCCCGACGTGACGCCCGCCGCCTTGGCGATGGCGTCGACGCCGACCCCCGCGTACCCATGGCTGCGGAAGCTCCGACTCGCCGCATCGCGCATGCGCTCGCGGGTCTGCTCCTTCTTCGTAGACATCCGCCCTCGATGGCTTTTTATCACGATCGCTATATTTCTCGTTGACAAGATAGCGATCGTTATCCTATGTCTGATATACCGATCGTTATATTTATAGAGCAGCCGGGGCGCAATGCCCCGACCGCCGATCGCCATTTGCGGAATGGCCACGGCGTTCCAGCCGCACCAATCAGGAGAAAAATCTCATGCTCGAGAAAATCCGATTCCGATCGGCCGTCGCGGCTGTGATCGCGCTGACCGCCGCGTCAGGAGCCCAGGCAGGAAAAGCCCAGGCAGGAAACCAAGCCTGCATGACGATCGGCGGCGTAGCGATACCGAATTTTTTTGCAGAAGGAGACAATTCGATGATCATTTCCGCCGCGCTGACCGGGAGCGTGAACACGGCGGCTGGAAAGATCATCGCGCAACGACAAACCCCGACCGGTCTCGAAATGGATATGGAGCATTATTTCGGTCGAGACGACGGCGGCGCCTTTCAGACCAAGGATCTGGCAGTTCTTACCGCCGTGCCGGGAAAACCCGGTCGGTTCATGATCGAGATTTCCTACCACATTCAGGAAAATGTGACCCGTGGGACGTTGAAGGGCTACAAAGGGCAGTTCAACAGTTACGGGCTCGTCGACTTGCGTGATCCAGAAAATTTGGTCGGCCTCGTCCGCTATGCCGGCGAGATCTGCAAATAGGGCGTTTCAAAAAAAGCGCCGCCGGGCGACGCTTTGCGGCCCGGCGGGTTCTGTTGCAGCGAACTGATCGACTCCATGCGCTCCACGCGCGCAAAAAGTCGAATGTCCCCGTTCGCATCAGAGGTGAGAAGTCGAAATGAGGCTTTCGCACGCATCCGAGATCGCGATCACGAAAATCGAGGCGGACATCAAGAGACGCTTGTTCCTAGGAGGGATGCTGGGCGCCGCCTTTGCGTTTTCCACCAAGCCGCTGAGCGCGCAAATGAAAACGCTCAGCGATACGATCGTCTCTTCGGACGGGATCAGCCGCACGACTCTCGAACGCTATGAAAACAGCGCGGGGGAAGAGTTTCGCTTGGTCCTCACCAGCTATCCTGCGGGCGTGGGATTACCCGCTCACCACCATCCCTCGGTCGCCCACAACTACATACTGGAGGGCGTAGCGGAATCGCAGTACGCGGGCGAGGAGCCGAGGAGGTTTGCGGCAGGGGAGAGCTATCAGGACAAGGCCGAGGTTCCGCACATGATTTTCCGAAATCCAGACGCCTCTTCACCACTGAAATATCTGATCGCCTACACGGTCAAAAAGGGCCAGCCCTTTCTCATCATTCCGTGACATGCGAGATCGAAGCGGGAACGGACCGACACCGAGCCGAAATCCCCCGGCGCGCCCCGCCTCGCGCTCCCCGCTTGCCCATCGCCCCCCGCTCCATTAGTCATTGAACCGTAACAGAGCGAGCGCCTCTGGGAGGAGCGGCCCCCATGATGTCCAGCTGGTCCAACATCGCCGTCATGGGCGCGGTCGCCGTCGTCGCCATTGTCGTGCTGCTCGGCCTCGGCAATGTGCTGCGCGGCGGCGACGGCAATCTCTCGCAAAAGCTCATGCGCTGGCGCGTGGGCTTGCAATTTTGCGCTCTGCTGCTGATCCTGGCGATCCTCGCCTTTCGTCACTAGAGCAAGAGCCGCCTAACATGGTCCGCCTCGACAAGATCTACACGCGCGGCGGGGACGCCGGCGCCACTTCCCTGGTCGGCGGCGAGCGTCGCCGCAAGGACGATCTGCGCGTCGAAGCCTATGGCGCGGTGGACGAGACCAATGCGGCCATCGGCCTCGCGCGGCTCGCCACGGGCGAGGACGCCGCGCTCGACGCCATGCTGGAGCGCATACAGAGCGATCTCTTCGACCTCGGCGCGGAGCTGGCGACGCCGCTGAAGCCGGGTGAGGCGGCGTCGGAGAACAGCCTCGCGATCGTGCAATCGCAGGTCGATCGGCTGGAGCGCGAGATCGACGAGCTGAACGCGACCCTCGCGCCGCTCAAATCCTTCGTGCTGCCGGGCGGAACGGCGGCGGCCGCGCATCTCCATCTCGCCCGCACGGTGAGCCGCCGCGCCGAGCGCATAATGGTGGCGCTCGCCAACGCCCCGGAGGAGGCCGTCGGCGCCACGGCGCTGCGCTATGTCAATCGCCTCTCGGATTTCCTCTTCGTCGCCGCGCGCTATGCGAACAAGGACAGGGGCGACGTGCTGTGGACGCCGGGCGCGACGCGCTGAGACGACCGCCATGCCCGCGCCGCTCCCAGTCGTTCTCAGCGCTTATGATCCGCGCTGGCCTCAGCTCGCCGCCGCGCATGCGGAGCGGCTGAAGACTCTCGGCCCGCTGGTCGAGGCCATTCATCATATCGGCTCGACCTCCGTGCCGGGCCTCACAGCCAAGTGGTGAGCGATCTCGCCGAGCTCGATGCGCGGCGGAGCGAGGTGGAGGCGCTCGGCTATGAATGGCACGGCGACTACGGAATAGAAGGTCGGCGCTTCTGCACCTGCTCGGACGCCGCCGGTGGGCGCCTCGCCAATGTGCATTTCTTCGCGGCGAATTCGCCGGGAGTGGCGCGCCACCTCGCCTTTCGCGATTATTTGCGCGCGCATCCAGAGGCGGCGCGCGCCTATGAGCGGGAGAAGCGCCGCGCCCGCGCGCTGCACCCGGACAATTCGCACGATTATACCGATGAGAAGGCCGCCTTTGTGAAGGCGATGGAAAGCGAAGCGCTCGCATGGCGCGAGAGGAATCGGCGCGAACGGACCGAGCCGCTCGCGGAGTGAGGCGCCTCAGCGCTTGCCGTCGATCCAGCTCGCGAGCTTCAGATCGGTCAGCGCGCCGATCTCCGTCACCAGCGCGCCACTGGGGGCGACGAAGGCGGTGAAGGGCAGCTCGCCCTCCCAATGGCGATCGGCCTCGAAATAGAGCCGCTCGACAAAACGATCGGCGAAAGCGAAATTGACGGCCTGCTTCAGCCCCGCCTTCTCCATGCGGGCCAAGGCGCGGCGCCGGTCGCTCTCGGGATCGGCGTTGACGAAGACGAAATCGACACCCGGCGTCTCGCGGGCGAGCTTGCCCCATTCGGCGAGCTCCGAAACGCAGATGACGCAGGTCACAGACCAGAAATGCACGATGAGCGGACGGCCGACGTGAGCCTTGCGGATGGCCTCGAAAGAGCCGCGCGCGTAAGGCGCGACCTCCTGGGCGCGCGTCTCCTGCGCCTGCGCGGCCTGCGGCCATGCGAATTGCGCCAGGGCGCAGGCGGCGACGCCGGCCGCGGCCAATAGCGCATTTCTCATCGTCGGCCGCATCTTCCACGTCTCCTTCTCGCGCCCCTCCTTATTACCCTTAGCGGAAATCCGGCGTGGAGGCGAGCGGCGCCCGGCGGGCGGAAAAGAGGCCGGAAGATTTGCGCCTGTCGCATTGTGTTGTTAAGGCTGGGACCCGCGGCGCGGGGGCGCGCCGACCAACCGATCCCGCCCATGTCCGACACAGCCGACATCTCGACCGACGCGGCCGCGCGCAAAGCCTCGGCCGCCAAAGCCTCCATCGCCGCCAGCGCCGTGCTGACGGTCGCCAAGCTCGCGGCCGGCCTCGCCTCCGGCTCGCTGGCGCTGATCTCGGAGGCCGGTCATTCGGCCGCCGACGTCGCCGCCACAGTGCTGACCTATGTCGCCGTGCGCCAGGCCGAGAAGCCGGCGGACGAGAAGCATCATTATGGCCATGGCAAGGTCGAATCGCTCGCCGCGCTGATCGAGACCGGGCTGCTCTTCGGCCTCGCGCTGGTCGTCGCCGGCCAGGCCGCGCAGCGGCTCGGCGACACGGATGTCGAAATCGACGCCGGCTGGCCCGTCTTCGCCGTGCTGTTTCTCTCCATCGTCGTGGATTTCGCGCGCGCGCGGCGGCTCGGCGCCGTCGCCGAGGAGACGCAGAGCGACGCGCTGGCCGCCGATGCGCTGCATTTCACCAGCGATCTCGTCTCCTCGGCGCTGGTCATCGTCGGCCTCGCGGCCACGCGCGCCGGCTTTGCGCAGGGCGACGCGCTCGCGGCTTTCGGCGTCGCGGTCTTCATCGCCATCGCCGGCTATAGGCTCGGCCGCCGCACTGTGGCGACGCTGCTCGACGCCGCGCCGCAGGAGCTGGTGCCGCAGATACAAGATATTCTGCGCGCCACTCCCGGCGTCATAGCGGTGGAGAGCCTGCGCCTGCGCACAGCCGGCCCCATGGTGATGGGCGAGGCCGTCATCGGCGTCGCGCGGACGCTGCCGCTGGAGCGCGCCGCGCGCATAAAGGAAGACGCCAACGCCGCCATCATCCATGCGGTCCCCGGCGCGCAGATCACCCTCGCCACGCGCCCCATCGCGCTCGACGACGAGACCGTGCTCGAGCGCATTCTGCTGGTCGCCGCCCGGCGCCGCATACAGGTGCATCATATCATCGCGCAGACGGTGGGCGAGCGCCTCTCGATCACGCTGGATCTCGAGCTCGACGGCGGCATGTCGCATGGGCGCGCGCATCAGATCGCCTCGGACCTCGAGCAGGCGATCCGCGAGGAGTTCGGCGAGGCGATCGAGATCGACACGCATATAGAGCCTTCCGAGCCGCATCTGCTCGCCGGCCAGGACGCCGAGCCGCAGACGCGCCGCGCCATCGCCGATGCGCTCGCGCGTCACGCCGCGCGGGGCGGAAAAGTGGTGAATGTCCACGACGTTCGCGCGCGCGAGACGGCCGAAGGGCTCGTCGTCAATTACCACTGCTGCGTCGATCCGCAGCTCTCGGTCGACGCCACGCACGCCGCCGTCGACGAGGTGGAGCGGGCGATGCGCGGCGAATTTCCGAACATCCTTCGAATTGCGGGACATGCGGAAATAAACGACCATTCTTGAGCGCGTCGGAGCGCTCCGCGCCCAGCGTCCATATTGTCTTTTGAACGGAATGCAGCTATCCGTAGCCGGGAATAATGGAATAGTTTTTTCGAGGCCCGCGATCATGTCGAACGTCACCGGCAAAGCCTATGGAATGAACGTCATTACACCGATGAAACCCTGGCGGACATGGTTCAATCGCTTCAGCTTCATGATCTCGCGGTCGATCCCTTCCTCCCTAGGCGGCCTTCTCGGACTCCGCTTCATCCATTTCGCGCGCTGGGCCATCATCAAGCGCGACCAATGGCCCGATCTCGGCCAGGGCAAGCAGCAGATCTCCAATGACTATCTGCTGTTCTGCAGCAATTTCAACGGCACCTGGGACCAATATATCGACGCCTTCGCCGACGGCCTGCCCAACGGCCTCGATCTGCTCTGGTTCACGAGCACGAAATATCCGCATTCCGTGCCGATCACGCCGTTCAAGAATTACATTCGCGCCAATCAGATCGACACGAATTACTATTACAATTCCGTTCCCGGCGCCGCGCAGCGCGATGTGACGGCCGCCCTGCGCGTGCGCGAGGCGTTGCTGAAGCTCGAGGCGAATCTGCAGGGCTCGACGCCGGAGCAGTTCCGCGCGCTCTTCGTCCGCTATCTCAGCACGGTGCAGAACGACCTCGGCTATGAAGGTCGCGCGCCGGTCGCCAGCAATGATACGGAAAACGCCGAGATCAATCGCGAGGACTATCTGCACTTCGCCGGCGAGCTGGCGACGAGCGCCCGCTGACGCATCCGTCCGCAAGACAGAATTCACGTTTTCAAAGAGGCCGTCATGCCGACCTTCGATAGCGGAGCCTATTTCCTCACGACGCTCATTCCCGTCAGCACGACGACGATCGTCGAGGATGGCGTCCCGACCTCGCCCGTGCATGCGCTGCGCAAGCATTTGTCGCTGATGCCGCGCGGCGAGAGGAGCCCTTTCGCGACCAACACGACCAATCATTTCGCGCGTCTCGTCGTCATCGACGACGTCGCCTATAATGGTCGCGAGCAGCCCAACACGCTACTGGTCGCGGCCAGCCCCGAGCTGCCCATCGACCAGAAATACAAGGACATGCTCAATCCGGTGGTCTCGCAGCCGCAGGATCACCTCTCTTGTCCCTTCCTCTTCTTCTCCGCCGATTTCGACTCCAAGACCGGCTCGGACGCCGAGCGCGACGCCTATCTTCGCGATCTGTGGACGCAATCGGAAGCCGAGCTGCGAAAAGTCTTCAAATATTGCCTCGGCTTCGAGGCGCGCGTGCGCGATGCGGCGAGCTTCGCCAAATATGTCGCCGACTGCCAGATCGAGACGACCATGCCCTTCCATGATTATTGGGCGCATGGCGTGCCGGCGGACAAGCTGCCGAACGTGTCGCTGAAGACGGTGGGCCTCGGGGGTCTGGCGATTTTCGCGGTCGCCGCGGCGCTGGTCTATTTCTGGCTGCTGCCGCATTTCCTGCACGGCTTCATCGGCGCGCTGCTGGCGATCGGCGCCGGCGTCGGCGCCGCGGGCCTGGCGATCTATCTCTACATTCTCGACTTCGGCAAGAAGCCCTTTCCCGCAGCGCCCGACTCCACTTTGCCGGATGTGCTGAAGGCGCTCTATCTGCGTCGCGAGTTCACGCGCTTCGCCATCGATCAGCAATTCGACGCCGCCGGCTCGGATCCGGCTTCGGCGCAGCGCCTCTATGACGCTTTCAAAGCTTTCATCGACGCCAACAAGCCGGGCGATGTCGAAGGACCGACGCAAAAGCCGGGCGCAATCGGAATCTAGGGGCGGAAAATGTCAGTCGTTCTCGACCTCGCGGATATTCAGGGCAATATTCTCGAAGCCTATCCCAAGCAGGGCTATTTCAAAGGCCGCACAATTCTGCTGAACATCGGCGGCGACTCGAAGACGAGCCGCGCCGCCAATGGCCGTCATTTCGTGACCAGGCTGCTGCCGCGCGTCACCACGGCGCTGGCCGGCGCGAGCGCCAGCGATGCGGTTCGGCCGCCGGCGATCGCCGTCAATATCGCCTTCACCTTCTATGGGCTGCTCATGCTCGGCGTGCCGACGCGCACGCTGCGCGGCCTGCCCGACGAGTTCATCGACGGCATGGCCGCCCGCGCGCGCATGCTGGGCGATGATTTCAGCGGCGACCACTGGCAAGACGGATGGGACACCGTCTGGCAGAACAAGGGCAAGCCGCCGGAGGCCGCGGTCCATATTCTCATCGTGCTCAATCAGCATTATACGGCGAGCGCCGCCGATCTCGACGCGACGACGGAGGCGATCGTCGCCCTCGCCGCAGAGAATGGCGTGAGCGTGCTCGCCGGCCATAATCCGCCCGGCAAGGAGCAGACGCTCTATCAGGATATTACGGCGCTCTTCGACACGAATGGCAAGCCGACGCCCAAGGAGCATTTCGGCTTCTCCGACGGCATCAGCGATCCTGTGTTCGAGGGGCAATATCCCGCCGACAGGCTGCAGAACGCCGCGATCGGCCAGGGCGCCGTCGATGGCAATGGCGTGTGGCGCGCGCTGGCGGCGGGCGAGTTCTTGCTCGGCTATCCAGACGAGGCGCAGGAGATTCCGGGCTCCGCCATGCCGCTCGCCTTCAGCCGCAACGGCACGTTCATGGCCTATCGCAAGCTGCATGAGAATGTCGGCGCCTGGCGCAAGTTCATCGGCGAGCAGGCGGAGAAATTCGCCGCCTTCCGCGGCATTCCGGTGGATGTAGCGCGCGAGACTCTGCTCGCCAAAATGGCCGGCCGCTGGTCGGACGGCGTGCCGCTGATGAAGGCGAAAGACTACGCCGAATGGCAGGCCTTCAACGAGAAATTTCCGGTCGACTCGCCGGAGCGCGAGCGCGAGCTCGTGGACTTCACCTATCGCAAGGATATCGACGGCGAGCAATGTCCGATGACATCGCATACGCGCCGCGTGAACACGCGCGACGCGCTCGACCCTTGGGTGCAGACGGATCCGAAGCAGGCGTCGGGCTCTGTGCTCAATAATCGCCGCCGCATCCTTCGCCGCGGCCTGCCCTATGGCTCCTCCGGCCCGGAGGCGACGGATGATGGCGATCACGGCATTGTGATGCTGGTCGTCTGCTCGAGCCTCGCCCGCCAGTTCGAATTCGTGCAGCAGCAATGGATTCATTATGGCCTCGACGCCAATGCGGGCAATGACACCTGCCCCATCGTCGGCAATCATTCGCAGGGCGACGCCCGCAACGGCCCCAAGGCGAAATTCGTGGTGCCGTCGGAGCAGGACTCGGGCAAGCCGCCTTATATCGCCGAAGGTCTGCCGCAATTCGTGGAGACGCGCGGCGGCGAATATTTCTTCGTGCCGAGCCTCACCGCTCTGCGCATGATCGGCATGGGCACGGTTGATCCGACCTGAGGACCCCAGCGGGAAAAAGACGATGACCTTGTTGAAGAACATCTTCGCCGCGCTGCGCGCCTTTGTGCTGACGCTCATCGACGCGGTCGTCGCCCTTTTCTCGCTGATCGCGGTGACGGCGCGCGCGCTCGTCACCGGCAAGGGAACGCTGAAGGAACGTTTGGTCGGCGCGCTCACACGGCCGAGCTCACTGATCGAAATATTCGCGGTCTTCCGCGCCGTGCTGCCCAATTTCGTAATCGGCAAGCAGCTGATCACCAGCTACGAGAACAATGGCACGGCCTTCGTCTTGCGCGCCACGGATGTGATCGAGGTGCTCGACCGCGAGGAGGATTTCGCCGTCGTCTACGAGCCGAAGATGCGCGCCATCACCGGCGGCCCTAATTTCTTCCTCGGCATGCAGAACACGGCGCAATATCAGCACGACACCTCGCTGATGAAGCTCGCCATGCGCCGCGACGATGTGGAGGCTCTGGTGACGCCGCTCGCCCGCGCGCGCGCCGAGGCCTATGCGAGCGCCTTTCCGACGCGCATCGACGTGCCGCAGGAGCTGACGCTGCGCGTTCCGGCCGCGATCGTCTCCGACTATTTCGGCGTCTCCGCCCAGGCCGAGACCGACGCCATCCAATGGGCGACGAGCTTGTTCTGGTGGCTGTTCGTCGATCTCAAAGGCGAGCCGGCGATCGAGACCAAGGCGCTGATGGCCGCCGACGAGCTGCGCAAGGCGATCGACGCCGCCATCGCCGCGCGCAAGGCCAGCGGCGAGACGAAGGACGATGTGCTCGGCCGCGCGCTGGAGCTGCAGAAAGGCGCGCCGGAATTCGACGATCTCGCCATTCGCAACAATCTCATCGGCCTCGTCATCGGCGCGATTCCGACCATCTCCAAAGCCTCGGTGCAGGCGCTCGACCAATTGCTCGATCGGCCGGAAGCGCTCGCCGGAGCCCATGCCGCGGCGGTGGCGGACGACGAGGCGCGGCTCGGCGCCTATCTCTTCGAGGCGCTGCGCTTCAACCCGGTCAATCCGGTCATCTACCGCCGCGCCAACCGCTCGACGGTGATCGCCGCCAACACCTTCCGCGCCCGTAAGATCCCGGAGGGGGCCATGGTGCTCGCCTCCAATCTCTCGGCCATGTTCGATCCGCTGCAGATCGACAAGCCGAACGAGTTCCGCGTCGATCGTCCCTGGGGCAATTACATCCTCTGGGGCTATGGCATGCACACTTGCTTCGGCGCCTATATCAACCGCGCCGTCATCCCGGCCATTCTGCGCCCCGTGCTGGCGCGCCCCAATCTGCGCCGCGCGGCCGGCGCGGCGGGCCAAATCGACGCCACGACGCCCTTCCCGCAGCATTTCGTGGTAGAGAGCGACTGACGGGCGGCTCGAGCGCGGCGCCCGTCGCCCTTCTCCGCGACGAGAGGGGAAATGAGCTCCGCCGCGCCGAAGGAAATCCCACGTGTCCGACGCCAACGCCGATATAGACGCCCTGCCCTTCGAGAAGGCGATACAGGAGCTCGAGGAGATCGTCGGCAAGCTCGAGAAGGCGAGCGTCTCGCTCGACGATTCGGTGAAGCTCTATGAGCGCGGCGAGGCGCTGAAGAAGCGCTGCGACACGCTGCTGCGCGAGGCCGAGGCCCGCATAGAGAAGATCACGCTCGGCGCCGATGGCGCGCCCAAGGGGACGGCGCCGCTCGACGTTGAATGAGCCCGCCGGCGCTTCGCTTCTTTTTAAACTACAGGGCCGTCATTGCGAGGAGCGCAGCGCCGAAGCAATCCAGGGGCCGCCCAACGGCTCTGGATTGCTTCGCTTCGCTCGCAATGACGGGCGAGAGGCGAGGGTTTCGCGCCCGAATCGCTCACTTGCGGATCGTCACCTTGCGGCCGTCGCGAATATCGGCGGGCGGATCGAGCGCGATGGTCTCGTCGCCTGTCAATCCTTGATCGACATCGACATTGGTGCCGAAATCGCGCGTGATGTTGATCTTCGCGAGGCGCACGACATCGTCCTTGCCGATCACCGCGACGCGCGGCCCCTCTGCGCCGAAGAGGATCGACGGCGCCGGAATATTCACCAGCGGCCGCGGGCGCGGAATATCGAGCACGACGCGCACGAACATTCCGGGCCGCAGCTCGCCGGTGGGATTGGGCACGTCCACCTCGGTGAGCAGGGTGCGCGAGGCGGCGGCGAGCGAATTGGCGTTGCGCGCGATACGGCCCTTGAAGGTCTTGCCGGGCATCTCCGGCGCCTCGACCTTGGACTCGAGACCATCGACGAGACCCGCCGCCTCCGATTGCGGCACCGACACTTGCACGCGCAGAATATCGTCGCGCGCCAGGGAGAAGAGCGGCGTGCCGCTATTGGCGTCGGCGCTGACGAGATCGCCCACCTCTATGTTGCGCGCCGTCACCACGCCGCGGAAAGGCGCGGTGACGTCCTTGAAGCCGACGAGCTGCTTCAGCCGATCCACATTGGCCTGCGCCGCGGCGATATTGGCCTGCGCGACCTCGACGCCCGCCTGCGCCGATTGCAGATTGGCGTTCTGCGTCTCGACGTTTGCAGCGTTGATGTCGTTGTTCTGCTTGCTCTCGTAATTATTTTTGACGAGTTGCGAGCTGCGGCCGTAGGTGAGCTTGGCGAGGTTGAGATTGGCCTTGGTCTGCTCCACCTGCGCCTTGGATTGCAGCAGTTGCGCCTTGTTGAGCGCGAGCTGCGCCTGCGCCTGCGCATATTGCTGGTCGAGATCGGGCGCCGAAATGCGAACGAGAAGATCGCCCTGCTTCACCTTGCTGCCGATATCGACGCGCCGCTCGGCGATATAGCCCGTCGCGCGCGCGAAGAGGCGCGCCTGCTCGAAGGCGAGCGTCTGGCCGGGCAATTCTATATGCACGGGGCCGGCGACTTTCGTCACCTTGGTCGCGCGCAGGCTGAGCGTCGCATTGGCCTGCTCCTGCTGAAACGCCTGCGCGTCATGCTCCTGCGCCGCATGACGGCGCAGGCCGATGAGCAGCACCAGAGCGAGAAGCGCGAGAAGAAGAAAGAAGGGGAGCTTGCGCAGACGCGGCGGCGGCGCCTCATGCACGCCGACGCCGGTCGAAGCGAATCCGCGTCCCTGCGGCTGCGACATCTCGGTCATAGATAATCCCTCGGAGGCTGAACCTCTCCGCGCCGCAGCAGCGAATAGAGGAAAGGCACGAAAAGCAGAGTCGAGCATGTGCCGAAAGCAATGCCGCCCATCACCGCGCGGGCGAGCGCGGCGTTCTGCTCGGCGCCTTCGCCGAGCGCGAGCGACATGGGCAGAAGGCCGACGAACATCGCCGTCGCCGTCATGATCACCGGACGAATTCGCGTCAGCCCGGCCTCGATCGCCGCCTCTTCCGCGGAGACGCCGGTCGCCTCTCTATGCTCGCGCGCGAAAGTGACGAGCAGGATGGAATTGGCCGAAGCGACGCCGACCGACATTATGGCGCCCATCAATGACGGAATGGAGAAGGTCGTGCCGGTGACGTAGAGCGCGAAGACGATGCCGCAGAAGGCGATGGGCAGAGCCAGAATGACGACGAAAGGATCGCCCCAGCTCTGGAAGTTCACCACCATCAGCAGATAGACGAAGATCATGGAGGCGACGAGGCCGAGGCCGATGCGCGCGAAAGCCTGATTTTTGCTGTCGATCTGGCCGCGAATGACAATGTAGTTGCCGGGCTTCAGCTCCGGCTCGATCTCCGCGATCGCCTTGCGCAAATCCCGCTCGACGCCGCCGAGATCGCGATCCTGAATATTGGCGTAGACGTCATAGGTCGGCTGCGTGTTGGAATGATCGGCTACGCTCTGCTCCACGCCGCGCTTCCATTGCGCGACATTGGTCAGAAGATCGACCTGCGCCGAGCCGGCGCCGCTCAGATCGGAGATCGGCGTGTTGGCGAAGGCGTTGAGCGAGGCGATGCGATATTCCGGCGTCTGCACCGCGACCTGATAGGGAATGCCCGTCACCGGATCGGCCCAGAAATTGGGCGTCACCTGGAAGGAGGACGACAGCGAGATATTCACATTATTGGCGATCTGCTGGACGCTGACGCCGAGCTGCTGGCCCTTCCAGCGATCTATGTCGACGAAGAATTCCGGCGCGTCGAGAATCTGGTGAATATGCGCGTCGACGACGCCGCGCACTTGCGTCACGCGATCCAAGAGCTTGCGCACGATGATCTTATTGCCGGGCGCATCGCGCCCGACGACGCGCAGCGCGATCGGCGCGGGAAGGCCGAAGTTCAAAATCTGCGTGACGATGTCGGCCGGCTGGAAATAGAAGATCGAATCCGGAAAGCGCTGCGGCAGGACTTGGCGCAGCTTGCGCATGTAGCCCGCCGTCGGCGCATGGCCATGCGCGAGCGAGATCATGATCTGCCCGTCATTATAGCCGACCGTTGTGCCGTCGGAGAAAGCGTAATTATAGGTGATCTGCGGCAGGCCGATATTGTCGAGGATCAGAGCGAGATCATGCGGCGGGATCGTCTCGCGAATGACGTCCTCCACCTTTTGGAACAGGCGCTCGGTCTCCTCTATGCGCAGGCCGGAGCGGCCGCGCACATGCAAGGTCATCTGTCCGGCGTCGATCTGCGGATAATAATCCTCGCCGACCGAGACGAACAGAAAGGCGCCGAAGGCGAAGACGCCGGCGACGGCGGCGAGCGTGCGGCCCTTGTGGCGCAGCACCGCGACCAGCAGCAGCGCATATTGGCCGCGCAGCTTCTCGAAGGCATGCTCGAAGCCGAGCTGAATGCGCGTCAGAATAGCGGCGAAGCCGGTGCGGCGCGCGTCGCTCTCACGCTCCGCGTGATGCTCATGGATGAGCAGCTGGTCCATCAAAATCGGCACCAGCGTTCGCGACAGAAAATAGGAGGCCAGCATCGCGAAGACGACGGCCAGCGCCTGCGGCACGAAGAGAAAGCGCGCGGCGTCGGTGAGGAAGAGCACGGAGACGAAGGCCGCGCAAATGGCGAGCGTCGAGATCAGCGCCGGCTTGGCGATGCCGGCGGCGCCCTCCGCCACCGCATAGCGGAAATCCTTGCCCTCTTCGAACAGGCGATAGGTATTCTCGATGGCGACAGTGGCGTCGTCCACCAATATGCCAACCGCGAGCGCCATGCCGCCGAGCGTCATGATGTTGATCGTATGTCCGAGCGCGCTGAGCGCGGCGAGCGAGGCGAGGATCGACAGCGGAATGGAGATGACGACGATCAGCGTGGAGCGCCAGGAGCCGAGGAACAGAAGGATCATCAGCGCGGTGAGACCCGCGGCGATGACGCCCTCGTGCAGCACGTCCGATATTGCGTTGGAGACGAAAACCGATTGGTCGAACAATTCGGCGATCGTCGTGTCCTTGGGGATCGACTCGCGCAGCTTGGCGATGCCGACCTTCACATTCTCGACGACATTGAGCGTCGAGGCGTTGCCGTTCTTCAATATGGTCAGCAGCACGGCGCGCGAGCCGTCGACGCGCACGATATTCTGCTGCGGCGGGTTGCCGTCGCGCACTTGCGCCACGTCGCGGATCAAGAGCGGCGCGCCATCGGCCACGCGGATCGGAATGCTGTTGAGCGTCGATAGCGCGTCGGGCGTCGAATTGAGGCGCACGACATATTGCAGATCGCCCAATTTCACGAGGCCGGAGGGCACCACCAGATTGCCCGCGGTGATGGCGTTGACGACATCGAGCGGCGTGAGGCCGCGCGCCTGCAGCGTCGACGTGTCGAGATCGACCATGATCTGGCGCTGCTTGCCGCCCCAGGGCGTCGGCAGAGTGACGCCGGGCGTCGTCGTCAGCTGCTGGCGGACGCGATAGAGGCCCATGTCGTAGAGCTGCTGCTCATTGAGGCTCTTGCTGGAGAGCGCGAGCTGAATGACCGGCACTTGCGAGGCCGAATAGCGCACGACAGTCGGCGGATTGATGCCGGGCGGCATCAAGGCGCGAATGGAGTTCATCGCCGAGACGACCTGCGTGATGGCGAGCTCTATGTTCACATCCGGCTGGAAATAGATCTTGATGACCGCGACGCCTTGCAGCGTCTGGCTCTCCATATTGCGAATGCCGTTGACGTTGTTGGAGGTGGAGAGCTCGGCATAGGTGGTGACGCGGCTCTCCATCTCGGCGGTGGAGAGGCCAGTGTAGGACCAGATGACCGTCACGACCGGGATGTCGACATTGGGGAACACGTCCTTGGGCGTCGAGACGATCGCCGCGCCGCCGAGGAACGTCATCAAAATGGCCAGGACGTAGAACGTCAGCCGAAACTTGAGCGCATATTTGACGAGTTCCATGGACGTCTTCCACTCTCACCACGCTGCGGGCGGCGCCGTCCGCATCGCTTACGCCTCGTCCGATCCCGGACCGTCGATCAGCCGACCGCGCTCCGCGCCTTCGGCTTTTTCGTCGAGCAGCTCATTTTCTCGATCAGATTGCCGCGCGCCGTCTCCAGCACGCGCATCAATGTCGCGCGGTCCTCGTCGCTGACGCCGGCCAGCGCCTCCTGGCGGGTCGCCTCGGAGATAGGCGCTATGGCCTCGATGAGCGGCCAAGCCGCCGCGGTGAGGAACAGCAGCCAGACGCGCCGGTCGGTCTCGTGCGGCCGGCGCTCCACCAGGCCCAGCGCCTGCAGCCGATCGACGGTGCGGCCGAGCGTGATCGGCTCGAGATCGAGCATTTCGGCGAGCACGCACTGGCTGACGCCCTCATTGCGCGACAGATAGGCCAGGGCCTGGGTCTGCGCGCGCGTCAGGCCTAATTCGCGGGCATTCTGCTCGAACCGCTTGCGCATCAGCCGTGCTGCATCATGCAGCAGAAAGCAGAAGGTGGTCGGCGGCGGCGAGGGCATTAGGCGCGCTTTCTATAGCAGTGCTTTTGATGAGCATGCTTATTAAATAGGTGCGGCGCGGCGAATTCAAGCCCCGCCTGAGCCGCCCCCGCCCTTCGGAAGAAAATTTCGGCCCTATTTAGGATGAAGGCAGGAGCCGATTGCCGCGCGGACCGTCGCGCCTATCGTAATTATGGCAATTCGGCGCCGAGACGGTCCCGAGCCATCACGGCTGGGAGACAAAGGGAGGATGACGGGAATGAGGCTGCTTTTGGCTTGCACATTCTTGCTGATCTGCGCGGCCTCGGCCGACGCCGCGCAGCGCGGGTCGGCCCGCCAGCGCTCGGCCTGCACGGACGACGCCTATAAATTCTGCGAGCGCTACGTGCCGGACGCCGCGGCGGTGGAAAGCTGCCTGAAGGCCAATATCGGCGGGCTCAGCCGCGCCTGCAAGGCGCAGATCCAAGGGGCCGCGGCCGCCAAGAAGCGCGGCCGCCGTCACTGACGCGCAGGCGTCAGAGCCGCCGCGCGAAACGGCGAATGTCGACGCCGTTCTGGGCGAGAAGATCGCGCAAGGCGGGCGGGAGATTTACCACGCGGGTGGCGTTGCCATCATATTGGCAGGCGCTGCGCAGGCTGACGTAATGCCCATAGATGCGATTGGTCTCCTGATCGCCGATAACCGAGCGCGCCTCGCCCAGAAGATAACCGACTTGATCTTCGCTGTATTGAGACACCAGCTGGCAGCCGACGGCGACCTTTTCGGCGCATGCCGGAAAAGAGACCAAGGTGACGACGGCCGCCGTTACGAGAATCTTCATGCTATTTCCTCGATATTGCAGGGTAAGAGCGACCTCGTGTCGCGCTGATCTTCGTATCTGACCTCCTCTCTCTTTCGGAGCTTCTTGGCCGAAGTTTGGCCCGAGGCCGCAGCGCGCCGCGCGCAACCACGCCCGCGGCGCGTCGAAAAGCGAAAACGCGACTATGTTCAACGGAATGTTTACGCTTAACGCCAATGTTCAGGGCCAGATAAGTCCTTTCCGGGACATTTGGCCCGATCGTAATGTGTAAAGCCCGCTCGAGACGGGCGGTTGGAGTAGCGTCATGAGTTTGTCGGTTTCCGGCGATGACCTCCCCTATGGCTCCGGCCCGCTGAGGGCGCGTCCGCTCGGCAATCTCGCCGCAGTGTCGATGGGCGTCGCGGCGCTTCTGGTGCTGCTGGCCTCGCTCGCCTTCGTCCGCACGCCGCAGCAGGAGGCCGCGACCGCGCCGGCCGCTGCGCCAAAGGCGAGCGCCGCGCCCAGCTACGCGTCCACGTCTGCGCCTGCGGCCGCCGCAGAACGCGTCGCCGCCTTCCGGCTCGAGGCGCCCGAGATCGACAAGGATCCGCGGATCACCTTCGATCAGCCGCTTCCTTCGGGCGGGCGCCAGGAAACGCACGCCTTCGGCGCCTTCGACACGGGCCGGCCCTATCTGCGGCTCGATATTCTGCAGCCCGCCGGCGAGAAGCTCGGCAATTCCGACTTCTTCCTCGATGTGGCGCGCCACGCCGCCCAGGCCGGTCTCGGCGTCGTCCGCATCGGCCAGCCGACGCCGCTGGTGACGCGCGCCGGCGCCTTCGAGGCGGCGGAGATCAAATTGTCGCTGCGCGAGGGCGGCGTCGCGGCCGCGGCGGCGGGCGAGCGCACCTGCCTCGCCATGCGCCTCGTCAACGCCAGCCTGTCGATGGAGATCGCCGGCATCGCCTGCGGCGCCGGCGCCAAGCCGATCGACCGCCGCGCCATGGGCTGCCTGCTCGACCGCATCTATTATCTGCCCGCCGGCGACAACAAAGCGCTGGCCCGCTCCTTCCCCAAGACGGAGGGGCCGGGCTGCCTCGCCCCCGCCCCCGCGAGCGACGCCGAGCCCGCCAAGCCCGCCGCGAAAAAACGCGCGGCGCGCCACTGAGCGCGCCTACCTAGGGGCGGTCCGGCGCTTTCGTCGGACCGCTTTCAGCTTTCATGAGGCGCCATTCGCGACGGCCGGTATCGCCCGGCGACGTGATTGGTTATGATCCTGTCGATATCGGAATCAGGAGATGAGGATGCGTCATTTCGTCAGTTTGTCGGCCGGACTCGCCTGCCTTCTCGCCCTCGCGACGGCGGGCGAGGCGCTCGCCAAAACGCATCGCTCCGCGCATCGTCATTTCATTCCCGCGGAGGGAATCGTCGTGGCGACCGGCCCCATCCCTTATGTGCGCCAGCCGCTGGTGGTTCCGCGCCGCAGCTGGCTCGATCCCGGCCCGGTCGTCCCGGTCGGCTCGACCAATCGCTACATGGTGGAAGCCACCTATTTCGCCTATCAGCCGATGGAGGACAATCAGCGCAGCTGGTTCATGCAGGAGACGCTGCCGAACCGCCGCCGCTTCGAGGTTCTGCCCTATCGCGACGGCATCGCGCCGATCTGGTGGCCCTGAGCCCCGCCTCTCGGCTTCGCTTTTTCGGCCGGCCCGCGCTTCGCGAGCCGGCCTTTTTCTTGACTTCCGCCGCTCACGCGGATAATCACCCCCGGTCCGGCGCGGGGAAACCTTCGCCGGCCCGCACCCGTGGCCGTTCCTGAACGGCCTGTCGGCCGGTTTCCGGCAGAGGAGGGCGCGTTCTTTTGACGCGAGAGGCATGCCTCGTCGCGCGGGAACGTGGTTCGGCGACGCTCGCCTCTGACCGAGGCCGGGCGCGGCGTCTCGTTTTCGCGCTTTTGCGAGGCTGCGAAAAGGAAGAGGACGCCGGCAAGTGACGAAACGCGCCGAAGCCAAATATAAAATCGATCGCCGTCTCGGACAGAACATCTGGGGCCGCCCGAAGAGCCCGGTGAACCGTCGCGAATACGGCCCCGGCCAGCACGGCCAGCGCCGCAAGGGCAAGCCCTCCGACTTCGGCACGCAGCTCAAGGCCAAGCAGAAGCTCAAGGGCTATTACGGCAACATCTCCGAGAAGCAGTTCCGCAAATATTATGCGGAGGCCATCCGGCTGAAGGGCGACTCGGGAGACAATCTGATCGGCCTGCTCGAGCGCCGTCTCGACGCCGTGGTCTATCGCGCCAAATTCGTGCCGACCGTCTTCGCCTCGCGGCAGTTCATCAACCACGGCCACATCAAGGTGAATGGCCGCCGGGTGAACATTCCGTCCTATCTCGTGAAGCCGGGCGACGTCGTCGAGGTGAAGGAGAGCTCCAGGCAGATCCTCATCGTCCTCGAGGCAGTCGGTCTCGCCGAGCGCGACGTGCCGGAATATTACGAGGTCGATCATCAGAAGATGACGGCCAAGCTCTCGCGCGTGCCGCTTCCCTCCGAAGTGCCCTATCCGGTGCCGATGGAGCCGAACCTGGTCATCGAGTTCTACTCGCGCTGATCGACTTTCGCCGGCCCGGAGCTTACGGGCCGGCGTATCTTTATCGTCAGGCCGTGGCGCTGGGCCGGGCGGACGCCGCGGGGCGGAAGGGCGTATCGTCCTCGGGCGCTATCGGCGCATAATGGCCGAACCGTAGATTATGGCTCGCGCGCCCTTTGGCCAGCGCGCTCAGCGCATCGCCATAGCCGAGCAATTCCGCGAGCGGCGCGGTCGCCGTGATCCGCGTGGTCTCGTCGCCCTGCTCCGCCTTCAGAGCCTGCGCGCGCCGGCCGCGCAAATCCTCGATCACCGCTTCCGCAATGTCATTGGGCGCGACTGTCTCGACGCTCATGATCGGCTCGAGCAATTCGCTGCTTTTGGCCAATGCCTCCCGCGTCGCGGCGCGCGCGGCGATCTCGAAGGCCAGCACCGATGAATCCGAGCCATGGCCGGCGCCGTCCACCAGAGCCGCTTTCAGCTCCACGACAGGCCGGCCGAGAATGACGCCGCTCTCCACCACAGAGACGACGCCGCGCTCTACCCCGTCGACGAATTCGGCCGGAACGGAACTCTCCGGCGCACGATTCTCGAAAATCTCGCCGCCCGCGCCATCCGTGTCGAAGACGAGCTTCACGCGGGCGTATTGGCCGGGCCGCTTATGGGTGAAATCGATTTCCTGGCGCCGCGACAGGCGCTCGCGATAGGCGACGCGCGGCGGGCCGATGATCGCCTCGACGGGCGACAGCTCCTGGAAGCGCGCGACAATGTCTCGCAGCCCCTCCTCGCTCGCCGCCTCGAGCAGCGCCTGCGTTCCGCCGATCACATCCAGATCGGAGACGCGCAGTCCGGGCGCGCCGGCGGACAGCCGCGCGAGCGCCTCGACGAGCTCCTCCCAATCGCGTTCGAGCTTGGGCTCTATCGTCACCGAGACGAGCAGCGGCGAATTATTCATGACGGCCTCCCCACATCTCCCGTCGCCGGCGGCGAATCGGGAGTAGGCGAGGCTAGCGGCGGCGTATGACAGGACGTCATACGCCGCGCCCACGCCCGCTCAATTGCGGCGGGCGAGGGAGCGCAGAAAGCCCTCCATATCCTCGGTCAGCTCTTGATCGATCGCCGGCGCCAATTTCAGCAGCAAATTGGCGACGAATGCCTGATCATTGCGCTTTTCCTCGAGCACTTCGCGCAGCACGGGGACATTGTCCTCGATATGGGTGAGGAAGGAGATGCCCTTCTCCAATGTGTCCGTCCAGCGCTCACGGCTCCACAGCGCCAGCGGATACATGATCTCATGGACGAAATTGGATTTGCGCGCCTGCTCGAAGAAGCGAATGCCGGTGTTCCAATTCTCCTTGGCGCGCAGCGGCGGCGGCGGAATGTCGCCGAGCAGCAGCTTCTTGCCGGCGGCGCCGACATGATCCTCGAGGCTGATGGGCGGATCCATCGGCGTGCGGAAGCTCCACAGCGAGGTCGCGCCGGGGAAATCCTTGCCCATGCTCTCGACGAGCGCGGCCTCGACCTTGTCGGCCGCCGCCTTGTCGCCCTTGAGCGCCGCCGTCATGAAGAAGGCGAATAGCGCATCGCCGCCGTAAGTGACCGCCGCGGCGGCCTTCAATTGCTGGTCCGTGAGCTTGGGCGTGACGCCGTCGGCGGGAACCGTCACATCGCCGGCGCGCAGCGCGGTGATGAAGGTCGTGATCTCCAGCCAGCCCACATAATTGGCGATGAAGGCGTCGGGATCGACATAGACGATCGCCAGATTGAGAGGCTGCTTGCGCTTTTGCAGTTCCGCCATGTCCGTCATGGGTTATCCTTCCTGTCCCCAGTTTTCGCAGTCCCAGGCTATGCTTGGGCGCTCGCTTCCCGAGCCCCTCTCTCGGGCGCGGCGCCCGTCTTCATTCGTCGGCCAGCAGCACGCCGGTGATGCAGACGTCGCCGTCGTCGATCACGAGCGAAAGCGGCGTCAGCTTCCCGCCCTGGCACGGGCCGATGAAGCAATGGCCGGTGTCGAGGTCGAATTGGGAGCGATGCTGCCCGCATTCGAGGAAATTGCCCGACTCGTCGAGGAAATTGCCGGGCGAAGTGTCGAGACGCATCTGCTCATGCGGGCAGGAATTCTCGAAACCGTAGAAGTTGTTGCCTTTGCGCGTGATGATGATCGGCCACGGATTGCTGTCGCCGTTCTCATAGGCGCGCATCAGGACGAAGCCGGTGGCTTGACCGTCCTCTATGTGGCCTGTGCGACAAATCACAAACAGATCGTCCATGGGCTGATCCCTTTCGAACAAACATCCACGCTCCGTGCGACCCGGAGCGGACCCGTGAAATCGGGTAGCAAGCGATGAGCCAGCCTGATCCGGCGCTTGACGATATGGTCAAATCACCATACCAACCGGTTCTGATACGACTTCCGGCGGAACGGTTCGGCGCGTTCCCCTTCTCCCCGCGAGCGGGGAGAAGGAAGGCGGCAAATGCCGCGCGAACCAATCAGCCGGAAGCCGTAGGAGAGAGTTGATGGTGCGCGCTGCGCCCCTCCCGCATTTTTGAGGACCCGGACCCCATGAACGCGCCCGAGCCTGACGAAACCGCCGCTGGCGCGCGCGAGGACAATGCGCTCAAAGCGCAGCTCATCGGCAAGATCGGCCGGCTGATGAAGGAGCGCGGCCTCAAGCAGGTGGAGGCCGCGGGCCTGCTCGGCGTCAAGCAGCCGGACGTCTCCAAAATGCTGCGCGGCGATTTGCGCCAATTCTCGGTCGAGCGGCTGCTGCGTTTTCTGGTGGCGCTGGGGCAGGACGTCGAGATCGTCGTCAAGCCGCCGAGCGGCGCGGAGGCTCCGGCGCTGCGCGTCGCGCGTCTGTGACGCGGATAGACCATTCTTTTGAAAAAAGAGACGAAGGGATCGTGATGACCGAACTGCGAAGGAGCGCGAAAATATGACCGTCGCCCTTGCGATCGAGCCGAAGCGCGATGACGCGCTCGACCAGAGCATCGCGCGCGCGTCCGGCGCGCTGCGCGCGCTCGCCAGAGGCGACGGCCATTGGTGCTTCGAGCTCGAGGCCGACGCCACGATTCCCGCCGAATATGTGCTGATGCGCCATTTCCGCGACGAGCCGATCGACCATGCGCTCGAGGGCAAGATCGCAGCCTATCTGCGCCGCATTCAGGGCGCGCATGGCGGCTGGCCTTTGTTCCGCGACGGCGCCCTCGATATGAGCGCCAGCGTGAAGGCCTATTTCGCGCTGAAGATGATCGGCGACGACATAGACGCGCCGCATATGAAACGCGCGCGCGAGGCGATTCTCAGCCATGGCGGCGCGGCGCGCACGAATGTCTTCACGCGCGCGCTGCTGGCGCTCTATGGCGAGATCCCCTGGCGCGGCGTGCCGGCCATGCCGGTGGAAATCATGCTGCTGCCGAAATGGTTTCCCTTCCATATCGACAAGATCTCCTATTGGGGCCGCACCGTCCTCGTGCCGCTGCTGGTGCTGCAGACGTTGAAGCCGCAGGCGGTCAATCGGCTCGGCGTGCATATCGGCGAGCTCTTCACCACCCCGCCGAAGGAGGTGAAGAAATGGCCGACCGGCGCGCATCAGCATCCGGCGCTGGTCGCGATCTTCGGCGCGATCGACAGGCTGCTGCGCGCCGCCGATCCTTATTTTCCCAAAGGCCCGCGCCAGCGCGCGATAAAAGCGGCGGAGGCTTTCGTCACCGCGCGGCTGAACGGCGTCGACGGTCTCGGCGCCATCTTCCCGGCCATGGTCAACAGCCTGCTGATGTATGAGGTTCTCGGCGTCCCCGCCGATGACGAGCGCATCAAGCTCGCGCGCGAATCGATCGAACGTCTGCTCGTCGTCAAGGAAGACGAGGCCTATTGCCAGCCCTGCGTCTCGCCCGTGTGGGACACGGCGCTCGCCTGCCACACGCTGCTCGAGGTCGGCGGCGAGGAGGAGGAGGCGCGCGCCCGCGCCGGCCTCGATTGGCTCGCGCCCTTGCAAGTGCTGGATGTGAAGGGCGATTGGGCCGTGCAGCGGCCGAATGTGCGCCCCGGCGGCTGGGCCTTCCAATACGCCAACGCCTATTATCCCGATGTCGACGACACCGCCGTGGTGGTGACGGCGATGGATCGCTCCTACGCCGGCAGCGCCGAGCGTCCCTATGACGAGCGCATCGCCCGCGCGCGCGAATGGGTCGAGGGGCTGCAGAGCAAGAATGGCGGCTGGGGCGCCTTCGACGCCGACAATGAATATTATTATCTCAACCACATTCCTTTCGCCGATCATGGCGCGCTGCTCGATCCGCCGACCTCGGACGTCTCGGCCCGCTGCGTCTCCATGCTGGCGCAGCTCGGCGACACGATCGAGACCAGCCCCTGCATGAAGGCCGGCGTCGATTATCTCCTCGCCGAGCAGGAGCCGGACGGCAGCTGGTTCGGCCGCTGGGGAATGAACTATATATACGGCACCTGGTCGACGCTCTGCGCGCTCAACGCCGCCGGGCTGAAGCCGGAACATCGCGCCATGCGCCGCGCCGTCGATTGGCTCGTCGCGATCCAGAACGAGGACGGCGGCTGGGGCGAGGACGGAGACAGCTATAAGCTCGACTATCGCGGCTATGAGAAGGCGCCGAGCACTCCCTCGCAGACGGCCTGGGGCGTGCTCGCGCTGATGGCGGCTGGCGAGGTCGGCCATCCGGCGGTCGCCCGCGGCATAGCCTATCTGCAGGCCAATCAGGATGCGGATGGGCTGTGGAAGGAGGAGCGCTTCACCGCCACGGGCTTCCCGCGCGTCTTCTATCTGCGCTATCACGGCTACGCGAAATTCTTCCCGCTCTGGGCGCTCGCGCGCTATCGTAACCTCGAAAGGGGCAACAGCAAAATTGTCCAGACCGGACTCTAATCGTCGCTTGGACGGCCCGGATGAGGTGGAGCCCCCGCGCTTCCTCATCATCACGGGGCTGCTCAGCGAGCGCGCCTGCGCCGAGGGCGAAGGTCTGGTGCCGATTTGCAGCGGCGCCGACACAGAGGGCCTGCGCGCTGCGCTCGAGCGCACGCAGGGCTTCGCGCTCGCCGGCGTCGTCAGCTTCGGCATAGCGGGCGGGCTCGATCCTGCGCTGCGGCCGGGCGACGTCGTCATCGGCGCTTCCGTCGTCGCCGAGAGCAAGCGCTATGAGACGAGCGCCGAGCTGTCGTCCATATTGAGCGAAGGTCTCGGCGCCTCGGGCGGCAAGATCGTCTCGGGCGTCATCGCCGGCGTCGAGGCGCCCGTGCTCGACCCCAAGGCCAAAGCCGCGCTGCGCAAGAGGACCGGCGCCGCCGTCGTCGATATGGAGACGCATATCGCCGCGGAATTCGCCGAGCGCCGGCGCCTGCCGCTGGCCGTGGTGCGCGTGGTCAATGATCCGGCGGCGCGGGCGCTGCCGCCACTGGCCACCTCCGCCGTCACGCCGGACGGCGGCGTCGATTTCCGCGCTGTGTTTCGCGATCTCGCCCGCGAGCCGCGCCAGATCGGCGATCTCATTCTCGCCGGTCTGGACTTCCGCAAATCTTCGGCGACCTTAGGCCGCTGTGGGCGTCTTCTCGGCCCGCTCCTTAGCCTCGGCCTCTCGGAGCTCTGACAGCGTCGCGATATTCTTGTCGAAGACATATTGCGCCGGCCGCTGATTCTCGAGCGAGATGTCGGGCGCAAAATCGCCTTCCGTCTTCACGCCGCGCAGAGCGACCAGCGCCGCCTTCCACGGACGCGCGACGGCGTCCTTCACCGCCGTGGCCTCGAAGCCGCAATGGACCATGCAATCGGCGCATTTCTCGTAATTGCCGACGCCGTACGAGTCCCAATCGGTCTCGTCCATCAGCTGCTTGAAGGTCGGGACATAGCCCTCGCCCAGAAGATAGCAGGGACGCTGCCAGCCGAAGACGGTGCGCGCCGGATTGCCCCAGGGCGTGCAATGGTAGCTCTGATTGCCGGCCAAAAAGTCGAGGAACAGGCCCGACTGCACAAAGGCCCAGTCGCGTCCGCCGCGGCCGCGCTTCAGAATGCCGCGGAACAGCTCCTTGGTGCGGGCGCGATTGAGGAAATGCGCCTGATTGGGCGCGCGCTCATAGGCATAGCCCGGCGACACCGTCATGCCGTCTATGCCGATGCGCTTCACCTCGTCGAAGAAATCGGCGACGCGGGCCGGATCGGCGTCCTGGAAGAAGGTGCTGTTGATGGTGACGCGGAAGCCCTTGGACTTCGCCAGCTTGATCGCCTCGACGGCGCGCTTGTAGACGCCTGTCTGGCTCACCGCGCGATCATGCATCTCCTCGTCGCCGTCGAGATGGATCGACCAGGTGAAATAAGGGCTGGGCTTATATTGATCGATCTTTTTGGCGAGCAGCAGCGCATTGGTGCAGACGATGGCGAATTTCTTGCGCGCCATTATGCCTTCGACAATCTGCGGCAGCTCCTTGTGCAGCAGCGGCTCGCCGCCCGCGATGACGACGACCGGCGCGCCGCATTCGTCCACCGAGGCGAGGCAGTCCTGCGCCGAGAGGCGCTTGTCGAGAATATGGTCCGGATAGTCGATCTTGCCGCAGCCGGCGCAAGCGAGATTGCAGCGAAACAGCGGCTCGAGCATCAGCACCAGCGGATAGCGCTTCCGACCGGCGAGATGCTGGCGGAGGATATAGCCGCCGATCGACATGATGTAGCGAAGCGGAATGGACAAGAAAGCTGTTCCTTCCAGGGACCGGCTCTTCGACAGAGCGGCGCGGAGGCCGCCCGGCTTCGACGCGCGAGAAACACAGCGTCGGAACGTTCCGTCTAACACGAAAGCTCGACTGCGCAAACCGGCGGCCGAGATCGCCGGCTGCGGCGACTTCGCCTCGAGGATATGGCGTTTTTCAGGCCCGAGCGGATCATGATAGGGTCGCCGCCCCGTTACGGAAGGCGCGAGAGGGAAGCTTGGCCGGCGTGATCGTCAAAATCTGCGGCTTGTCCACCCTGCCGACGCTCGAGGCCACGATCGCCGCCGGCGCGGATATGGCCGGCTTCGTCTTCTTCGAGAAGAGCCCGCGCCACATCACGCTCGAGACGGCGCGAGAACTCGGCCGGGTCGCGCAGGGACGCATCCGCAAGGTGGCGCTCACCGTCGACGCCGGCGATTCCACGCTCGACGCCATCGTGGCCGCCCTCGCGCCGGACCTTCTGCAATTGCATGGGAAAGAGACGCAAGAGCGCGTGGCCGCCGTGAAGGCGCGCTTCCGCCTGCCGGTCATCAAAGCGATCGGCGTCGCCGGCGCCGCGGATGTCGCCAGCGCTGCGGCCTTTCGAGAGGTCGCCGACATTCTCCTATTCGACGCCAAGCCCGCGCCGAATGCCGCCGTCCCCGGCGGGGCCGGGACCGTCTTCGATTGGCAGCTGATGCGCGGCTATAGCGGCGGCGACTGGATGCTCTCCGGCGGCCTCGATCCCGCCAATGTGGCGGAGGCGCTGCGGCTCACCGGCGCGCCGGCGGTGGATGTGTCCTCCGGCGTGGAGCGCGAGCGCGGCGTGAAGGACGAGGCGAAGATCGCTGCCTTCGTCGGGGCGGCGCGCGGCGCATCTGTCTGACGATCTACGCCGCTTTCATCGGAGCGGCGGAGGGTCTAAGAGTGCGCCGCAGCCGAGGCGAGGAGGACCGACAGTGAACGAGCAGACCCCCAATTCCTTCCGCAACGGCCCGGACGAGAACGGCCGCTTCGGCCTGTTCGGCGGCCGCTTCGTCGCCGAGACCTTGATGCCGCTGATCCTCGACCTCGAGCGCGCCTATGGGGAGGCCAAGGCCGACCCCTCCTTCCAGGCCGAGCTGGACAGTCTGCTGAAGCATTATGTCGGCCGTCCGAGCCCGCTCTATTACGCCGAGCGCATGACCGAATATTTGCGCGGCCTCACGGCGGCGGTCGGCGGCGAGGGCGGCGCCAAAATCTACTTCAAGCGCGACGAGCTGAACCACACCGGCGCGCATAAGATCAACAATGTGCTCGGCCAGATTCTGCTCGCCCGCCGCATGGGCAAGAAGCGCATCATCGCCGAGACCGGCGCCGGCCAGCATGGCGTCGCCACCGCCACCGCCTGCGCGCGCTTCGGCCTCGATTGCGTGGTCTATATGGGCGCGGTCGATGTCGAGCGGCAAAAGCCCAATGTCTTCCGCATGAAGATGCTGGGCGCCGAGGTCCGCCCGGTGCAGTCCGGCGCGCGCACGCTGAAAGATGCGATGAACGAGGCGCTGCGCGACTGGGTGACCAATGTCTCCGACACTTTCTATTGCATCGGCACCGCCGCCGGCCCGCATCCCTACCCCGCCATGGTGCGCGATTTCCAATCGGTGATCGGCAATGAGGCGAAGGAGCAGATGCTCGAGGCGGAAGGTCGGCTTCCCGATTCGCTGGTCGCCTGCATCGGCGGCGGCTCCAACGCCATCGGCCTGTTCCACCCCTTCCTCGACGACGCTTCGGTCGAGATTTACGGCGTGGAAGCGGCCGGCCATGGCCTGGACGTCGAGAACGGCCACGCCGCCTCGCTGGCGGGCGGACGGCCGGGCGTGCTGCATGGCAATCGCACCTATCTGCTGATGGACGACGACGGCCAGATTCTCGAAGGCCATTCGATCTCCGCCGGCCTCGATTATCCGGGCATCGGCCCGGAGCATTCCTGGCTGCGCGATATCGGCCGCGTGACCTATCTCTCGGCCACCGACAAGGAGGCGCTCGCCGCCTTCCAGCTCTGCTCCAAGCTCGAGGGCATCATCCCCGCGCTGGAGCCATCGCATGCGCTGGCCAAGGTCATGGAGCTGGCGCCGCAGAAGCCGCAGGATCATCTGATGGTGATGAATCTGTGCGGACGCGGCGACAAGGATATTTTCGCCGTGGCGGAGCATTTGGGCGGGATGTGAGCTTGCCGGCGGGTCCGGCTCGGAGGGTCGCTGATGTCCAAGCCCTATGACCGTTACGGCTCCGCCCCGCGAGGCCGAAAGCGCGACCGCGCGCCCTGCAAGGCGGACCACCCGATCAATTCACCGAAAGCCGAGCGCCGCTACGCGCTCGACGAGCTTCTGTCGGAAGCGCCTTCGAATCCCTCTGTGGCTACCAAAGGCTAGATGAATTCGCCGCCAGTCGGCCGTGAATTGCTCTGAACGCGCGAGGCGACGATCACGCCGCCTCGACTTCCGCCTTGATGCGTTCGCCGAATTCGCGCTCCGCGACTTCGAGATCATATTTCGTCTGCAAATTCATCCAAAACGCCGCGCTGTTTCCAAAGTAGCGTCCCAGCCGCAGCGCCGTCTCCGCGCTCACGCCGCGCTTGCCGGCGACGATCTCGCCGATCCGATTGGCCGGCACGCGCAGTTTCAGCGCGAGCGCATGAGCGCTCAAGCCCCGCGCCTCGAGTTCTGCCGCCAGCGTGCGCCCCGGATGGATCGGCCCGAATCGGAAACCGCCCACCGGCGCTTCGAAGACGTCTTCGCCCTTCTTCGCCATAATGACCTCAATGATAATCGACGATCTCGACCTCGAAGGCGTCGCCGCCTTCGAAACGAAAGGCGATTCGCCACGGCCCATTGACCTTGATCGCCCATTGGCCCTTGCGGTCGCCCGACAGCCTATGCAGCCCGACGCTGCGCAGCGGCGGCAGATCGTCGAGCGAGGCGGCGCTGTCGAGTTCCGCCAGACGCTGGCGCGCCAGTTCCGCGTCGAGGCCCGAGAACTTCGACTTGCCGGTTTCGAGAAACTGGCGTGTCGCCGTTCCTTTGACGGATCGTATCATATGTGGAGCGTATGACGCTATCTGCAAGCGAGCAACTCCACCCCCACCCCGCCATTCCCCTTCGC
>NZ_LUUM01000290.1:0-7456 GCF_001644125.1 Methylosinus sp. R-45379 | reverse complement strand
TTCCGGTTCAGATTGAACCGGAATGACTCTAGATTCCCTTGTTCGGTCGTGTTTTCTTCACGCGAACCGGTCCCCACTTCGCTCGAAAACACTCTAATGCGCTTTTCCTTCGAACGGAACCGCCGCTCGGTCGGGACGGCGCTTTCTCGGGCGCTGCGCCCGCCGATTCAGCGCGTCTGCGCCGTGAGGTCGGCAGTTTCGGCCGGCGCGAGAGCGGTCGCGGAAAGGCCCGGCTCCAGCAGCCGGGTGCGCAGCAGGACGTAGAGGTATTTAACATATTCGGCCGCGATGAGCCGCGTCACGGCGAGGTCGCCGAGCCAGTCCTCGACGCGAAGATGATCGCTGACCACGGCGAAAGGGTAGAGTTCCGCCCCCGGCAGCGCCGCCGAAAGCTCGGCCAGAGCGCGGGGCATATGGTAATTGGAGGTGACGATGATGAGCGAGCCCGCGCCGATTCCATGCGCATGCGCCCAGTCGCGCGTTTCCCGCGCATTGCCGATCGTGTCCTGGGCGCGATAGCCGAGATCGACGCAGCACTCGAACAGTTCCCGCGAGACCGGCAGCAGCTTGGCGATCTCATGGCCGCGCGTCGCCCGATTGACCCCGGTGATGAGCAGCCGGCGCGCCTGGCCGCGCGCCAGGAGCCCGCCCGCCTCATAGACGCGGTCGGAGCCGCCGGTCAGCACGACGACGCCATCGGCCTGCACGGTCAGAGTCGATTCGGTCCGCTCCAGCGAGAGGGCGAAGCCGATGAAGCCGGCCACGAAGGCGGAGGCCAGAAAGCAGAAGAGGGCGAGGACCGCGAGGCGCCAGCGTCCGGGCGCGGCCCATCCTCGTGCTTCCCTGTCTCGCGCATGCGATCGCAAGCGTCCGTCCTCATCGCCGACCCCGAATCCTCGACAAGATGGAAGCGGCGCTCGAGGCCGTCCAGGGCCGGGCGGAATTTATGCCCGGATAGAGTTTACTCGGCTCCGTCCAGGCGCCGCAATTGGCGGAACACGATCTCCTGCGACATGAAGCCGGTCAGAAGCCCGGCCGCCGCCGAGATGAGGCCGACGACGGTGAAGCCGAGCGGCCCCAGCGAGAAGCTGCCGAACATGGCCTCCAGCTGATCGCCGTCCGGCGTCGCGGTCCAGCGATTGGCGAGATAGCCGGCGAAGAGAAAAAAGCCCATGGCCGAGGCGCCGCCGATGAAGCCGCCGCGCAGCCCCAGCA
This sequence comes from Methylosinus sp. R-45379, assembly GCF_001644125.1. Taxonomy (NCBI): domain Bacteria; kingdom Pseudomonadati; phylum Pseudomonadota; class Alphaproteobacteria; order Hyphomicrobiales; family Methylocystaceae; genus Methylosinus; species Methylosinus sp. R-45379. The sequence continues at coordinate 6,241 of NZ_LUUM01000290.1, read as the reverse complement.
CCAGGAAGCGGCGCTGGAACTGCTGGGCGATATATTTGTCCGCCGCGCCGACGAGATGCAGCACCTCTATGATCTCGCGATTGCCGACCATGGCCGCCCGCGTGGCGAAGGCGACGGCGAGCCCCATGGCGACCACGATCAGCACGAAGACCAGCGCCGCGACCGCCACAACGGTGCGCGCCATCTGGCCGAGCCGCTCCACCCACAGCCGGTGATCGTCCAGCGCCGCGCTCGGCAGCGCCTGTGCCAGCTCGCGGCGCAGCGCGTCGAGATCGGCGCGGCGGCTGTCGTCCAGCTTGACGACGATCATGCGCGGGGCCGGCAGCTCGGCGAAATCGAGGCCCTGGCCGAGCCAGGGGGCGAGCAGCGCCTCCGATTCGGCCTTGGTGTAGACGCGCACGTCGCGCACGCCCTCGGCGGCGACGAGGACCGAGGTCGCCTTGCTCACATCGGCTTCTATGTCGCGGCCGGGCAGTGGGCGGATCTGGACGCTGGCCTCGCGCGCCACCTCGCGCCGCCAATCGACGCTGGCGTCGGCGACCATCAGCGCCGCTCCGGCCGAGAGCGCCGCCAGAAAGGTCATGATAGCAATGACAATGACGAGCGAGCGTCCGGCGATGGAGGAGGTGGGGACGAGCGGCGTCTCCCGGCCGAGCGTCTCCTCGCGCGCGGCGTCCTTGGCCGCCGTGGCGGCCGGGCGCTGGCCGGGGCGGGGCTTGGCGTCATTCGAAGACATGCAGCCGCCCATCCGCGAGCACCAGACGGCGCGCGCTCTCATATTGCTCCATCAGCGCCAGATCATGGGTGGCGATGACCACCGAGGTTCCGCTCTTGTGCAATTCCACGAAGAGCCGCAGCAGCCGCCGCGCCAGAGTGGGGTCGAGATTGCCGGTCGGCTCGTCGGCGAGCAGCAGCTCCGGCCGCACGATCAGCGCGCGGGCGATGGCGGCGCGCTGCTTCTCGCCGCCAGAGAGCACGCTCGGCAGGCTGGCGATGCGCTCGTCCAGCCCGACCCAGCGCAGCAGCTCCAGCACCTCGGCGCGATAGCTCGCTTCCTCGCGGCCGATGACCCGCAGCGGCAGAGCGACATTCTCGTATAAATTGAGATGCTCCAGCAGGCGGAAGTCCTGAAAGACGACGCCGATGCGCCGGCGAATGTCGGTGACGGAGTCCTTGTCCAGCGTCTCCGTATCCTTGCCGAAGAGGGTGATTCGCCCGCGCGTCGGCTTCAGCGACAGCAGGACGAGCTTCAGAAGCGTCGTCTTGCCGGCGCCGGAGGGTCCGGTGAGGAATTGGAATGAGCGCGGCGTGATGGAAAAAGCGAGATCGCTCAATATCTCGCTGCCGTTTCCATAGCGCAGGCCGACGTTCTCGAAGGTCAGCAAAGGCGTGTATCCATTGGCGGGCTCAGAATCGCGCTGCGGGGAGATTAGCAGTTCACCGCCCATTAACCATATCGGCGGCTAATCGACGACATGTCGGCGGCCGATTCCGAAGCGGCCGCCCACGGTTCGGAGACCGGCCATGCGCAACGACCTCGCCCCGCACAATTCTCCGGTCGGCTCGGCCCCTAAGGCCCATGATCCGGACGAGGCCCGGCTGTGGCGGGAGCCGCCGCGCGAGAGCGATCTCGTCGATGAGCGGCGCCAGCGCCTGCTGCCGCTGATCGCGGCGATCATCGCCGTCGTCTTCGGAGCCATGGCTCTGATCGGCATGCGCGAGAAGATCGTGCGGGTCATGCCCTTCGCGACGGCGCTCTATTCGGCGATGGGACTGAAGGTCAACGCCGCCGGGCTCGATCTGCGCGGCGTCACCTCCAAGATCGTCACCGAGGGATCACGAAAGGTGCTGACCGTCGAGGGCGAGATCGTCAATCTGCGGCGCTCGGCCAATCGCGTGCCGCCCATGGCGCTGGCCATCCGCGGCGCCGACGGCCGCGAGCGCTACAGCTGGACCGCCGCCGCGCCGAAAATGCGCCTCGCCGCCGGGGAGAGCGTGCAGTTCCGCGCCCGCCTCGCCTCGCCGCCCGCCGATGGGGCCGATGTGCAGGTGCGCTTCGCCGCGCTCGAGGAAGCGGAGAAATCGGCGCGATAGGCGCGCCGCGAAATTCCCCCGGCGCGTTCCCTTATCGGCCGAAATGGCCTAAGCAGGCCCCATGCCGCCGCATGCGCCTCTCCTCTTCGTGAACGCCCGCCTCGTCGACCCCGCCTCCGGCGTGGAGACGCGCGGGGGGCTCCTCGTCCTCGACGGAAAAATCGCCGATCTCGGCCCGGCGCTGACGGCCGAGTCCGCGCCGCAGGGCGTGCGAATCGTCGATTGCGCGGGCGATGTGCTCGCGCCCGGCCTCATCGACATGCAGGCCTTTCTCGGCGAGCCGGGAGCCGAGCATCGCGAGACCATCGCCACCGCCACGGCGGCGGCGGCGGCCGGCGGCGTCACCACCATCGTCGCCGCGCCCGGCACCTCGCCGCCGATCGACGATCCGGCCGTCGTGGACTTCGTTCTGCGCCGCGCCCGCGACACCGGCCGCGTCCGCGTGCTGCCCATGGCCGCGCTCACCAAAGGGCGCGAGGGCAAGGAAATCTCTGAATTCGGCCTGCTGCGCGAGGCCGGAGCGATCGCATTCTCTGACGGCAAGCGCTCGCTTCGCAACGCCCAGACCATGCGCCGGGCCATGACCTACGCCCGCGATTTCGACGCGCTCATCATCCATTTCCCGGAGGATCGCGACCTCGTCGGCGAGGGCGTCATGAATGACGGCGAATTGGCGACGCGCCTCGGCCTCGCCGGCGTGCCCAAGGAGGCGGAGGCCGTCATCGTCGATCGCGATTTGCGTCTCGTCGAGCTGACCGGCGCGCGCTACCACGCCTCCATCGTGGCCAATGGCCTGTCGCTGGCGGCGCTCGAGCAGGCCAAGGCGCGCGGCCTGCCGGTGACTTGCGGGACCACGATCAATCATCTGACGCTCAATGAGAACGACATCGGCGACTATCGCACCTTTTTGAAGCTGCGGCCGCCGCTGCGCCATGAGGACGAGCGCCGGCTTCTGGTGGAGGCGGTGGCGAGCGGGCTCATCGACGTCATTCTCTCCGACCATGATCCGCAGGATGTGGAGATGAAGCGCCTGCCTTTCGCCGAGGCCGAGGCCGGCGCCGTCGGCCTCGAGACCATGCTGGCGGCGGGATTGCGGCTCGTCCATTCGGGCGATGTTCCGCTGCCGACGCTGCTGCGGGCCATGTCCACACGGCCGGCCGAGATTTTGCGCCTGGAGCAGGGACGTCTCGCCAAAGGCGCGCCGGCCGACCTCATCCGCTTCGATCCGGACGAGCCCTTTGTCGTCGATCCGGCCGAATTGCATTCCCGCTGCAAGAACACGCCCTTCGACACGGCGCGCCTGCAAGGTCGGGTGAAATCGACATTCGTCGCGGGAGAATCCGTCTTCGAGCGGCCGGACGCCTAGAGCAGAGCCATAACGAAAAAAGCGTCTTCCCGCCGTGATTTCGCCAATTTCGGGAAAAAGCGGCAAGTGGATTGTGAATCTTTGAAATAGGTACGTAGGTTAACTGCCCGTAACTTCCGCGAACCGAAGGCGGGGCGTTAGTCCTGATTCTACGTTCGTTTTCCCGCGACGCGTCGCCTTCGACGAGAAAATCGCCCGAGCGGCCGGGCCGTCAAGTGGAAGAGAAGCGATGCTTGGTTCCCGTATTTCCCTCGTCGCGCTGATGGTCGCCGCGGCGCCTGCGCTGCAGGCGCGCGCCCAGGAGGCGCTGCCCGACATCGACGTTATAGCGGCGGCCCCGGAGGCGGGCGCGGGAATCGAGAGGTCGAAGGTCCCGACCAATCCGATCATGACCAAGCGTAGCGATCTCGATCGCGACCGCGCGCTGGTCATCACCGACACTCTGCAGCGCCGCAACGCTTCGGTGTCCATCGTCGATGTCGCGGGCAATCCCTTCCAGCCCGATCTCACCTATCGCGGCTTCTCGGCCTCGCCGGTGTCCGGCACGCCGCAGGGCCTCGCCGTCTATCAGGACGGCGTGCGCATCAATGAGGCCTTCGGCGACGTCGTCAATTTCGACCTCATTCCCACGGTCGCTATCGCCAATAGCGAGCTGGTCAGCGGCAATCCGCTGTTCGGCCTCAATGCGCTCGGCGGCGCTCTGACGCTGGAGATGAAGAACGGCTTCACCTGGCAGGGCTATGAGCTGGAGGGACGCGGCGGCTCCTTCGGCCGTCGCTATGGCGCGGCGCAGGTCGGCCAGAAATACGGCGATTTCGCCATTTATTCGGCCTTCGAGGCGCTCGGCGACAGCGGCTGGCGCAAGCGTTCCGGCTCGGAGCTGCTGCGCGGCTATCTCGATCTCGGCTATAAGGGCGACAAGGCCGAGTTCCATTTGAACTACACGGGCGCTACGACGCGTCTCGGCGCCGCCGCGGCGACGCCGGTCGAGATGCTCCAGCGCGACTACAGCTCCGTCTACACGACGCCGCAGAGCTCGACCAATGAGCTGCACTTCCTCAATCTGAAGGGCTCCTATGACGTTTCGAGCGCGCTGAAGCTCAACGGCAACTTCTATTACCGCGACTATCAGCAGGCGCATATCGACGGCAATATCGCCGATATGGAGACCTGCAGCTCCAAAACCTTCGTCTGCCAGGACAACGACCCCTTCATCGGCAATGTGCCGACCAATGCGCAGCGTCGTCTGATCGGACCCAATGGCGCCTATATTCGGTCCTCGGTGCTCGCCGGGGGCCTGCCGGCGACGATCGACTATTCGCGCACCCATTCGCGTTCCTATGGCGGCGCGATTCAGGGGACCTATGACGAGAAGATCGCCGACTTCAAGAACAAGCTCATCGTCGGCGGCTCGTTTGATCGCCAATTCACCGACTTTCGAGGCTATTCGGAACTCGGCATTCTGCAGGGCGATTTCAATGTCACATCGACCGGGCTGCAATATTTCAACTCGGTCCCCGAAGGCGGATTCCAACCCTCCTCGGTCTTCGCGCGCAACCTTTATTACGGCGTCTATGCGCTCGACACGCTCGATCTGACCGACAAGCTCACGCTCACCGCCGGCCTGCGTTTCAATAGCGCGGAAATCACGCTCTATGATCGTTTGAGCGTGCGCCTCAACAGTGACAAGAGCTATCAGCGCGTCAATCCGGTCGCCGGCCTCACCTATACTTTCATCCCCGAATTCACCGTCTATGGCAATTATTCGGAGGCGAACCGCGCGCCGACGGCGCTCGAGAACGGCTGCGCCGACGCCAATCATCCATGCACGATCGACAGCTTCCTCGTCGCCGATCCGCCGTTGAAGCAGGTGGTGACGCGCAGCGGCGAGATCGGCTTCCGCGGCTATCACGACATCGGGCCGGACCATGGCCGGCTCGAGTGGAAGGTCGATATCTTCCGCGCCGTGAACAGCGACGACATCGTCTCGCTGCCGTCGAATGTGATCCAGGGCAGGGGCTATTTCGCCAATGTCGGGGCCACCCGCCGCCAAGGCGTCGAAGCCGGCGTCGCTTGGCGCAACGACCAGCTGAGCCTCTATGCCGATTATGCGCTGATCGACGCCACCTTCCGTAGCGCCTTCGATGTGCAGTCGGAAAGCAATCCCTACGCCGACGCCAATGGCCTCATCCATGTGCGGCCGGGCAATGTGATGCCGGGCGTGCCGCGCCATCGCGTGAAGCTCGGCTTCGATTACTTCATCACGCCCGAGTGGAAGTTCGGCGCCGATTACATCTTCACGAGCGGCGTGCGGCTGCGCGGCGACGAGTCCAATCTCGACAAGCCGCTGCCCTCCTGGGGCGTCGTCAATCTGAAGACCTCCTATAAGGTCACCGAGAATGTCGAGGTCTATGCGCTGGCGCAAAACCTCTTCGATCGGCGCTACTATACTTTCGGGACCTATTTCGACAACAGCGGCAATGCGACCGCGTCGGCCGGCGGCTTCACCAATGCGCGCACTTATGTTCCGGGCGCGCCGGTCTCCGTCTATGGCGGCGTCAAGGTCAAGTTCTGAGCTCAAGTTCTGAGCTCAAGTCTCTGATCTAAAAGATACTGAGAGGGGAGGCGGCGATCGGCGGCGCCTCCCCTATCTTGTTTGGGCGGCCCGGCGGAATCGCGAACGCTCTTGAAGAAAAGCGGCAACCGCCTTAAAGGCACGCGCGCGCGGGACGCGAGGCGCGCCGCAACCGGGAACCAGAAAGCATGGCCAAGGAAAAATTC
>NZ_LUUM01000289.1:0-59609 GCF_001644125.1 Methylosinus sp. R-45379 | reverse complement strand
TCGGCCTCGTCGCGCTCGGCTGGCAGAGCGCGCCCGGCGCGAAAGAGGCCGCCGCAGCGCCGATCATCGCTGGCGTGTCCAACACGGCGGCGCTCGGCCAAGTGCTCTACACGAAATATTTCCTGTTCTTCCAGGCTTCGGCGCTGGTGCTGCTCACCGCCATGATCGGCGCGATCGTGCTGACGCTGCATCACCGTCCCGGCGTCAAGCGTCAGAAGATCGAGGAGCAGAACGCGCGCACGCGCGACAATGTCATCGAGATCAAGAAAGTGCCCTCGCGGGCGGGCGTCTGAGGGGATCGCAGCAATGGTCGTCGACCTCACCCATTATCTCGTCGTCTCGGCGATCGTGTTCACGCTCGGCGTCGCCGGCATCATCCTCAACCGCAAGAACATCATCATCATCTTGATGTCGGTCGAGCTGATCCTCCTCGCAGTGAACATCAACCTCGTGGCCTTCTCGGCCTCGCTCGGCGATCTGACCGGCCAGGTCTTCGCTCTGTTCATCCTCACGGTGGCGGCGGCGGAGGCGGCCATCGGCCTCGCCATTCTCGTCACCTATTTCCGCAACCGCGGCACGATCGCGGTCGAGGACATCAACTCTCTGAAGGGCTGAGCGCCGATGATCCAAGCAATCGTCTTTCTGCCGCTCATCGGCTTTCTCATCGCGGGCATTTTCGGACGGCGCATCGGCGCGCGCGCGTCCGAGCTCGTGACGACGACGCTGCTGTTCATCGCCTGCGGCTTTTCCTGGATCGAGTTTTTCGATGTCGCGCTCGGCCATGGCCATGCGAGCGCGCCGGTGCTCGCCAATTGGTTCACCTCGGGCAAGCTCAGCGTCGATTGGGCCTTGCGCGTCGACTCGCTGACCGCGGTGATGCTCGTCGTCGTCACCAGCGTCTCCGCTCTCGTGCATTTCTACTCGATCGGATACATGCACGAAGATCCGGATCGTCCGCGCTTCTTCGCCTATCTGTCGCTCTTCACCTTCGCCATGCTGTCGCTGGTGACGGCCGATAATCTCGTGCAGATGTTCTTCGGCTGGGAGGGCGTCGGTCTCGCCTCCTACCTCCTCATCGGCTTCTGGTATCAGAAGCCTTCGGCCAACGCCGCGGCCATCAAGGCCTTCGTCGTCAACCGCGTCGGCGATTTCGGCTTCGCGCTCGGCATTTTCCTCATCTTCCAGCTCACGCAATCCTTGAGCTTCGAGCAGGTGTTCGCCGCGGTTCCCGGCATAGCGGGCCATAAGATTCATGTGTTCGGCGCCGATTTCGACGCGCTGACGCTGGCGACCTTCCTGCTCTTCATCGGCGCGATGGGCAAATCCGCGCAATTCCTGCTGCACACCTGGCTGCCGGACGCGATGGAAGGCCCGACCCCGGTCTCCGCGCTCATCCATGCCGCGACAATGGTGACCGCGGGCGTGTTCATGGTCGCGCGCCTGTCGCCGATCTTCGAATATGCGCCGGACACGCTCGCTTTCGTCACGCTGATCGGCGCGATCACCGCCTTTTTCGCAGCGACGATCGGCCTCGTGCAGAACGACATCAAGCGCGTCATCGCCTATTCGACCTGCTCGCAGCTCGGCTATATGTTCGTGGCGGAAGGCGTCGGCGCCTATTCGCTCGGCGTGTTCCATCTCTTCACCCACGCCTTCTTCAAGGCGCTGCTGTTCCTGGGCGCCGGCTCGGTCATCCATGCGATGCATCACGAGCAGGACATGCGGAACATGGGTGGGCTGTGGAACAAGATTCCCTTCACCTTCGCCATGATGACGATCGGCACTCTGGCGCTGACCGGCGTCGGCATTCCGGGGACGGAGTTCGGCTTCGCCGGCTTCTTCTCCAAGGACGCCATCATCGAGGCGGCCTTCGCCGCCGGCGAGCATCGCAGCGTCGCTTATCTCGCCTTCGTCTCGACGGTGGTCGCGGCGGGCCTCACCTCCTTCTATTCCTGGCGTCTCGTCTTCATGACCTTCTTCGGCAAAGCGAAGGAGTCGCATGCGGACGCTCATGCCGCGCATGGCCACGACGATCACGCGCATGCGGACGCCCATGGCCACGACGATCATGCCCATGACGATCATGGCCACGGCCATCATGCGCCGCACGAGTCGCCGATCGTCATGCTGGTCCCGCTCGCTGTTCTGGCGGTGGGCGCGGTGGCGGCGGGCGCCGTGTTCATGGGCGATTTCGCCGGCCATGGCTATGACGAGTTCTGGAAGGGCGCGCTCTATACCGGCCACGACAATCACATTCTCCATGCCATGCATGAGATCCCGCATTGGGTGTCCTATGCCGCGACGGTGATGATGATCCTCGGCTTCCTCGGCGCTTTCTTCGTCTATCAGCTGGCGCCGGGCACGGCGCAGAAGATCGCGCACGCCTTCCCGCGGCTCTACCGCTTCCTGCTCAACAAATGGTATTTCGACGAGCTCTATGACGCGATCTTCGTGCGTCCCGCCTTCGCGCTCGGTCGGCTACTGTGGAAGGGCGGCGACGGCCGCATCATCGACGGGCTCGGCCCCGACGGCATTGCGGCGCGCGTCGTCGACGGCGCTCGCCTCGCGGTGAAGCTGCAGACCGGCTATGTCTATCACTACGCCTTCGCCATGCTGATCGGCGTCGCGGCGGTCGTCACCTGGTTCGTCGCAGGAGGTCTGCGCTGATGTTCGGCTTCGGCATTCTCACCGGCCTCACTTTTCTGCCGCTGGTCGGCGCGGCCTTCATCCTCACGCTGAAGGGCGAGAGCGAGGCGACGCTTCGCAACGCCAAATGGGCGGCGCTGCTGACGACGATCGTCGTCTTCCTGCTTTCGCTCGTCGTCTGGGGGCGTTTCGACACGGCGAGCGCCGCTTTCCAACTCGTCGAGGAGAGGGCCTGGTTCGGCGCCGGCCTCACCTATAAAATGGGCGTGGACGGCTTCTCCATTCCCTTCGTGCTGCTGACGACCTTCCTGACGCCCTTCGCCATTCTCGCCTCCTGGGAGTCGGTGAAGTTTCGGCTGAAGGAATATCTCGTCGCCTTCCTCGTCCTGGAGACGTTGATGATCGGCGTGTTCTGCGCGCTCGATCTCGTGCTCTTCTATCTCTTCTTCGAGGGCGGCCTCATTCCGATGTTCCTCATCATCGGCATTTGGGGCGGCAAGCGGCGCGTCTATGCGAGCTTCAAATTCTTCCTCTACACGCTCGCCGGCTCGCTGCTGATGCTCATCGCCATTCTGGCGATCTACGGCAAGACGGGCACGACGGACATCGCCATTCTGCTCGAGACGAAATTCCCGCCGTCGATGCAGATCTGGCTGTGGCTCGCCTTCTTCGCCTCTTTCGCGGTGAAGATGCCGATGTGGCCGGTCCACACTTGGCTACCGGACGCCCACGTCGAGGCGCCGACCGCGGGCTCGGTGATCCTGGCGGCGATCCTTCTGAAAATGGGCGGCTATGGCTTCATCCGCTTTTCGCTGCCCATGTTCCCGGACGCGTCGGCCTATTTCGCGCCGCTCGTCTATGCGCTGTCGGTGATCGCGGTCATCTACACCTCGCTGGTCGCGCTGGTGCAGGAGGACATAAAGAAGCTCATCGCCTATTCGTCGATAGCGCATATGGGCTTCGTCACAATGGGCCTGTTCACGCTGACGACGCAGGGCGTGCAGGGCGCCATGTTCCTGATGATCTCGCATGGCTTCGTCTCCGGCGCGCTCTTCCTCTGCGTCGGCGTCATCTATGACCGCATGCATACGCGCGAGATCGCGGCCTATGGCGGCCTCGTCAATCGCATGCCGCTCTACGCCGTGACCTTCATGATCTTCACCATGGCGAATGTCGGCCTGCCGGGCACGTCCGGCTTCGTCGGCGAGTTTCTGACGCTCACCGGGGCGTTCGTCGCCAATAGCTGGGTGGCGTTGTTCGCGACCTCGGGCGTCGTGCTGTCGGCGGCTTACGCGCTGTATCTCTACCGTCGCGTGGTCTTCGGCGCGCTCGAGAAGCCGTCGCTGCAGACGATCAGCGATCTCTCGGCGCGAGAGCTCGTCCTGTTCGTGCCGCTGATCGCGCTCACCCTCTATTACGGCGTGCGGCCGCAGCCGATCATCGACGCCTCGGCGGCCGCCGTCGCCAATCTCCTGCAATCTCACACGGCCCTGGCCAATGCGGCGCATGTCGTCGCCCAGGCCGCTCAATGATCGGTCGCTGACGATGTCGTTCTCAACCGCCCTCGCGCATCACTTCCTGCCGGAAACCATCCTCGCCCTCGGCGTATTGGCGCTGATCCTCATCGGCGCCTGGCGCGGGACGCGCGCCTTCGACCTCGTCAACGAGCTCGCGGCGGGGCTGCTCGGCCTCGCCATTCTGGCGCTGTTCTTCGGCCAGACCTCGGAAGCCTCGCTCTTCGAGGGCGCCTTCGTCGATGACGCTTTCGCGCGCTTCGTCAAAGTGCTGACGCTGGTCGGCTCGCTCGTCACCATATTGATGTCGCGCGATTATCTGCAGCGCGCCAAGCTCGGCAATTTCGAGTTTCCGGTGCTGGTGGTGCTGTCGACGATCGGCATGCTGCTGCTCGTCTCGGCGGATAATCTCATCGCGCTCTATCTCGGCATAGAGCTGATGTCGCTGGCGCTCTATGTCGTCGCCGCCTTCGATCGCGACGACGCCCGCGCCTCGGAAGCCGGCCTCAAATATTTCGTGCTCGGCGCTCTCTCCTCCGGCATGCTGCTCTATGGCGCCTCGCTGCTCTACGGCTTCTCGGGGACCATCTCCTTCGACGGCATCGCCAAGGCGATCACTGGCGCGCCGCCGCTCGGCGTGATCTTCGGCCTCGTCTTCGTGCTGGCCGGCCTCGCCTTCAAAATGTCCGCCGCGCCTTTCCATATGTGGACGCCGGACGTCTATGAGGGCGCGCCGACGCCGGTCACCGCCTTCTTCGCCTCGGCTCCGAAAATGGCCGCCGTGGCGATCACCGCGCGCATCATCTTCACGGCCTTTCCGGGCATTGTCGGGCAGTGGCAGCAGATCGTGATCTTCCTCGCCATCGCCTCCATGCTGCTCGGCTCCTTTGCGGCGATCGGCCAGACCAGCATCAAGCGCCTCATGGCCTATTCCTCGATCGGCCATATGGGCTTCGCCCTGGTCGGCCTCGCCGCGGGCAATGAGGCGGGCGTGCGCGGCGTCGCCATCTATCTCGCCATTTATCTGGTGATGACGCTCGGCGCCTTCGCCGCCATTTTGCAGATGCGCGTCGAGGGTCGTCCGGTCGAGAAGATCAGCGATCTCTCGGGCCTCTCCCGCAATAATGGGACGGCGGCCTTCTTCCTCGCCATGCTGATGTTCTCGCTCGCGGGCGTGCCGCCGCTCGCCGGCTTCTTCGCGAAATATTACGTGCTGCTGGCGGCGGTGGACGCCGGGCTCTATCCGCTCGCCATCGTCGGCGTGCTGGCGAGCGCGATCTCCGCCTTCTATTATCTGCGCGTCGTCAAGGTGATCTATTTCGACGAGCCGGCTCCGGCCTTCGACCAATCGCCTCTGTCGCTGCGCGCGGTGCTCGCGGTTTCGACCGTGTTCCTGCTCGGCTTCTGGGTCTATCCGGCCCCCGTGGTGGAGGCCGCGACGGCTGCCGCCAAGTCGTTGTTCTGAGCCCGATGGAGGGCGCGAGGCTCGGCGACCACGCGCTCTCGCGCGGGGTCCGTCTCGAGATTTACGACGAAATCGACTCGACCAATGACGAAGCCAAGCGTCGCGCCGAGGCGGGCGACGCCGGTCCCTTGTGGATCGTCGCCGCGCGCCAGACCAAGGGCCGCGGCCGCCTCGGCCGCAGCTGGAGCTCGATGAGCGGAAATCTCCATGCGAGCCTGCTCGTCTCCGGCTTTGGGCCGGCGGCGCTCGCGCCGCAGCTCGGCTTCGCGGCCGGGCTCGCGACGATCGGCGCATTGATCGAGGCGACTGGCGCGGTCGATCGGCTCGCGTTGAAATGGCCGAATGACGTTCTGCTCGACGGCGAAAAGCTGGCGGGCATTCTTCTTGAGGGCGTCCAGCCTGCGGGGCAGGGGGCGCCCTTCGGCTGCGTCATCGGCATAGGGGTCAATTGCGTCGCCGCGCCGGCCGATCTGCCTTATCCGGCGAGCGATTTGTCGCGTTTGGGCGGCCCTGCGGCCGGCGCGCTCTTTGCTTTGCTCTCCGATAAAATGGTGGAGGCGCTCGCTCTCTGGGCGGGCGGCTCCGGCTTCGCCGCGCTTCGCGAGCGCTGGCTCGGCCATGCGGCGGGATTGGGCGGGGAGATCGAGGCGCGTCTTCCACGCGAGACGGTCTCCGGACTATTCGAGACCATAGACGCCGACGGACGCCTGATTATTTCCACCCGCAGCGGCCGTCGCGCCATAGAAGCGGGAGATATCTTCTTGCCGGCCCTCGCGGCGGCCCGGCCCGAGCCGGAGCGTGGCCGATGAACGAGGAAGTGAGCGAATTCGTCTTTGCCCCTTTGGGCGGTCTCGGCGAGATCGGCATGAACGCCGCTCTCTATGGTTTCGGCCCGCCCAAGACGCGCAAATGGCTGATGGTCGATTGCGGCCTCGCCTTTCCCGGCCCGGAGCTGCCGGGCGTCGATCTGCTGATGCCGGACGTCACTTTCGTCGAGAAGATCCGCCGCGATCTCGTCGGGCTGGTGATCACCCACGCCCATGAGGACCACATCGGAGCGCTCTCCTTCCTCTGGCCCAAGCTCGGCTGCACCGTCTATGCGACGCGTTTCGCCGCGAGCCTGCTGGAGGCGCGCCGTCTGCAGGAGGCGGGCGCGCCCAATATCAAGGTCGTCACCGTGGCGACGGGCCAGCGTCTCGATATCGGTCCCTTCGACGTCGAATTCGTCGCCGTCGCGCATTCGATCCCGGAGGCCAATGCGCTCGCGATCCGCACGCCGCTCGGCCTCGCCATTCATACGGGCGACTGGAAGATCGACCCCGAGCCCGGCGTCGGCCATCGCATCGACGCGGCGCGGCTGACCGCTCTCGGCGACGAGGGCGTCGACGCGCTGATCTGCGACTCCACCAATATTTTGCGCGAGGGCGACAGCTTCTCCGAGAGCGATGTGGCGCAGACGCTGCGCAAGCTCATCGGCGACGCCAAGGAGCGCGTGCTGGTGACGACCTTCGCCTCCAATGTCGCGCGCATCCGCGCCGTGGCGGAGGCGGCGCAGGCGGCAGGACGCAGCGTCGTCGTCGCCGGCCGCGCCATGGAGCGCGTCATTCAGGTCTCGCGCGAATGCGGCTTTCTCGACGGCCTGCCGCCATTTCTCTCGCTCGACATGTTCACGGCCCTGCCGCGCGACAAGATCGTGGTGCTGGCGACCGGCAGTCAGGGCGAGCCGCGCGCCGCAATGGCCCGCGTCGCCGAGAAAGAGCATCCGGTCATCAAGCTCGTCTCCGGCGATACGGTCATCTTCTCCTCGCGCGCCATTCCGGGCAACACGCGCGAAGTGCATCGCGTCGTCAACAAGCTCTGCGACCAGGGCGTCGAGGTCATCACCGATCATGACCATCTCGTCCATTGCTCCGGCCATCCGCGTCGCGGCGAAGTCGCGCAGCTCTATGATTGGGTGCGGCCGCGCATATCGGTGCCGGCGCATGGCGAGGGGCATCATCTTTCCGTCCATGCGGCATTCGCCAAGGCGCGCGGGGTGGAGCGCACCATCGGCGCCCGCAATGGCGACATTGTGCGGCTGTTTCCGGGGGAGCCCGGCGTGGTCGGCAAGGCGCCGACGGGGCGCCTGCTCAAGGACGGCGACGTGCTCGTCTCGGAGGATGACGGCGCCGTGCGCGAGCGCGCGCGGCTGAGCTTCTCCGGCGTGGTGTCGCTGGCGCTCGCCATCGACAAGCGCGGCGATCTCGTCGGCGATCCCGATGTGCTGATCTCCGGCCTGCCCAAGAAGGGCCGCGACGGGGTGGATATGGGCGAGGTGGTGGATGACGCCATCTTCCGCACCTTCGACAATCTGCCACGGCCGAAGCGGCGGGATTTCGACGCCGCGGCGACGGCGGTCGAGCGCGCCGTGCGAGCCAGCGTCAATGCGGTGTGGGGCAAGAAACCGCAAGTGCATGTATTGATCATCGAGGCGTGATGACGCATTTAGGTCTCTGGAGAAATTTCAGGGAAACGTCATGATCGGACGCTTGAATCATGTGGCCATCGCCGTCTCGGACCTCGCGGCGGCGACGGCGACATATAAAAATACGCTCGGCGCCAAGGTCTCCGAGCCGGAGTCTCTTCCCGAGCACGGCGTCACGGTCGTCTTCGTCGAGCTGCCCAACACCAAGATCGAGCTGCTGCAGCCGCTCGGCGAAGGATCGCCGATCGCCGGCTTCGTCGCCAAAAATCCGGCCGGCGGAATTCATCATCTCTGCTATGAGGTGGATGATATTCTAACGGCGCGCGACCAGCTGAAAGCCTCCGGCGCGCGCGTGCTGGGCGATGGCGAGCCGAAGATCGGCGCCCATGGCAAGCCGGTGCTCTTCCTGCATCCGAAGGATTTCAACGGGGCCTTGGTCGAGCTCGAGCAGGCCTGAATGAGCGAGGGCCAACAGGCCCGGCGCGAGGTCGAGGAGCGCGGATTTTGCCATTTACGACGCCGCTCGCCGTAGCGATCTACCTCACGATATGGTGGATCGTGCTGTTCGCGATCCTTCCTTTCGGCGTCCGCTCCTCGGAAGAGGAGGACGACACGCCGACGGGAGGGGATCCGGGCGCGCCCGTGGCCCCCAAGCTGTGGATCAAGGCTGTTGTGACGACGATCGTCTCGGCGATCTTGTTCTGGCTCTTCGTGCTCTATGTGAAATGGATGGCCTGAGGAGCGATCCGCTCGAGCCGGGGTTGACCGGCCCCTCGCCAACAGGTAGGGGTCGAGCCGCCGGGGTCACGACGAACCGCGCGGGCTCGCCCTGCGATTCGAAGCGGCATTCCAGCGAGCGCGTAGCTCAGTCGGTAGAGCATCTGACTTTTAATCAGAGGGTCATGGGTTCGAGTCCCATCGCGCTCACCACAATAGCAAAGACATAGAGATCCGCCCCGCTGGGGCGTCGCCGCCACTCTCGGCTGGCCTCGTCGAAGCGTCCCAGACGAGGGGAGGATCGGCCGCCGCCGTAGCAGCGAAATGGCCATCCCCCGAATCGCTTCGGCTCGAGGCCGTCACATCCCTTCGGCGAGCGTGACTCTCGCCTTTCGCGTCTGCTGCCGATGAGACATCGCCTCTCCTGCAATCGGACGAGGGTATGGAAGTCGGCGTCCCGCTTCACTTGGACCGAGTGTTTCGGCTCTGATGGCGTTGATTTTCAACAAGGTGGTCCGGGCTCGCGCTGATTGACGCGCTTCTGTCGGGTCGTGATGATGTCTGAGACGACATTATTACGGATTCTCAGATGGCTTTACTGCGGACAGGACGACGATGGCGCGCTCGCGGAACATTCGCGGGCTCGATCGTCTGCCTGTTCGTGATCAAAAGCTTGTTTCTTGCCCTTTCTCCTGCATTCGTCATGCATGTCGTCGGCGGCGACCAGCTCGGCGCGTCATCGCCGCCGATCGTCGCGGCTTGCGGGACGCAGAGCGCCGACAAAGCCCCGGCCGACGAGCGCGGAGATCATTCGGTCTGCTGCATTCTCTGCAACGCCGGAGCGCGTGACGCGACGGCCGACGCCATCCCCGACACGGGGGCCATGCTTCGATTCATCCCGGCGGATTCCACCGCGTCGATGGTCTTTTTCCTGGCTCGCGTCACTTCAGAGCGACCATCGGGTTGGATTACATCCTGGTCGTCGCGAGCGCCGCCGCGCATCTGATCTTCAGACGATTCACAGCCTGCTGAAGATGACGCGCCGACGCGTGTCTGTCCTCCGAACGATTTCGACGGTCGGCTCGATTTCATCGAGCCTGTCCGATTCATTCGAGAATTCGACTTTTTTTATTCGAGGCATGAAACAATGAGATTGCTTTTTCTTTTGTCGACGAGCGCTTCGGCGTTCGCGGTCGGCGCCGCGCTCGCGGCCGATCTTCCATTGCGTGAGGTCACGCCAATTCTCCCGCTTCCGAAATGGGAGGGCTTCTATGGAGGCCTCGATATAGGGGGCGTCGCGGCGAGCGCCGGTCCGATCGTCTATACGACCGCTCCGGCGGTCACAGGAAAATTCCTCACCGATCCGGCAATGTGGCAGGCGCGCGCGCCATTCTGGGCGACGCAGAATGGGGCGTTGGCCGGTGGCGACGAAGGCGGCTTCCTCGGCGGTTTTCAGATCGGCTACAATTATCGAAGCGAATATCTCGGCCGGATCATCGCCGGCGTCGAAGCCGATTTCCAGGGGCTCGCCGTCGGAGGCCGCAGCGGCAGCCTCGCGACCTTCTCGCGCAACTTGCTCGCCAATGGCGACAGCCTCGTCAATTCCGCGAGCGGATCGTCTTCGTTGCAATATCTCGGCACGGTTCGCGCGCGTCTCGGCTATCTCACGGATCCGACCTTATTCGTCTACGCCACGGGCGGCTTCGCTTTCGGAGGAGTCGAGAACAAGCTCGCATTGTCGTCTCTCTACGCCAATGCTGCTGGCCTCCCCATACAGAATGCGATCGGCAATCTCGCCAATCTGACTCCGCAAACCGGCTGGACTGCCGGCGCCGGCGTCGAATGGATGTTCATGCCCGATTGGAGCCTCAAGGCGGAATATCTCTATTTCTCCCTGGGTGGCGGAAAAGTCCGCACCGCGTCGGAAGCCTATCCACTCCTCGCGAATGCGTTCGGCGGCGCCAATGGGGTCCCCGCGGACTGGACCAGTTCGGTCGTCTCATCGCCGCGCATGAGTGGAAGCATCGCCCGCATCGGCATCAACTACCATTTCGTTTCGAATGTCGCCGCCGCCGGACATGGAGGCGGCGACGCGGGCGGAGCGCATGACGCAACGGGCGACGGCGACGCCTCCGATGCGCGCGACGGCGATACCGAAGGAATGCAGAAAGGCGGCGAGAGTCATGCGGGCGCCGGCGCTCGTTCGGGACATCATGGCGCGGGCGGCATGCATGGCGGAAAAAGCAAAGGCGCGAGCCATGTCGCCGGCGCCTCGGCCGGCGGACACAAAGGGGCTGGCGGCGCGAAGGAGGGACATGGCGGGGAGCATAAGGGCAATGTCCATACGGTCGTGCCGGCGGGCGTTTACGGCGCGCATATGGTCGGCGCCGGAGAGGCGCGCTTCGCCTATACGCCGAGCTATTCCGTCATGCGGGATGATTACATCGGAACCACGAAGATCGCGCCCTATCAGGTGACGCAGATTCCCTGGGTTCCCAATAGCGTCTTCGCTTTGCCGAATTTCTTCGCGGCCAATCCGACGCGAACGCTACGAAACGCTCCCGACAATATGAAAATGCAGATGCATATGTTCCATGGAATGTTCGGAGTGACGGACTGGTTCAATGTCATGATCATGGGATCTCTGTCCGACAGAAACATGAGCATGACAGTTTTCAAGGGACCGAATGGATCGATTCCACTCGGCCCGACCAATTCCGCCACCCAGGGCTGGGGCGACACGATGGTCCAGGGACTCGTCCGCCTCTACCAGGACGACATTCACCATCTACATGTGAACCTCGGCCTAAGCCTGCCGACCGGAAGCATTTCCGAGGAGATCATTCATATGCATCCCTCGGGAGTGTTCTTCCAGAAGCGCGCCTATTACGGATTGCAGCTCGGAACGGGAACCTATGACGGATTGTTCGGCTTCACCTACAGGGGAAAGCTCGACGCTTGGTCATGGGGCCTCGTCTATCGGGGACGCGCCGCGCTCGGCGAAAATCAGTCCGGCTATCTCAGGGGATTGTCGAACGAGATCTCGGCGTGGGGCGCTTACGACATCGTGCAGGGTCTCGCAGCGACGGGCCGCGTCGCCGCCACGGTATGGGACCGCATCTATGGTCACGATGTGCTGATCTGGGGCGCGCAGCAAGGAACCGTTCCCGACTATCAGGGCGGCGAGCGCGTCAAGCTTCTCGGAGGCTTCGAATATCTCCTGAAGTCGGAAGGCATGAAGCCGGTCCGGATCGCGGTCGAGGCGGGCGCTCCCGTCTATCAACGATTGAACGGCCCACAGATCGGGCAACAATGGGAGCTCAACACGGCGTTGAATTTCGGTTTTTGACGAAACACGGCGTGAGCTCGACGTCGCCAGGCGGCGGCGAGCATGAGTTCGGCGAGGGATCGAAGGGCGCGACGACCGGCCTGACGGAAATGCAGCGTCGCCGCTTCCACGAGACAAAATGACGCTGCGTGTCCCGCGAGCGGGCGACATCTATGCAGGTGCGAGGTCGAGGATCGCTCTGCGCGGCCTCGCCTAACGCGCGCAACTCATCGCTCCTCGTTCTGTTGCAACCAGACGACCCATGATCTCAAAGGGAACAAAAATGAAAAAGCCCATTCGAGCGGCGGTCGCCGCTCTCACGCTGATCCTCTTCGGCTCTGTCGGGCATTTCTCGCTCGCGCAGACCGCCGCGCCCATGGAGCATGACGGCAAGGGCGGCGGCCATCACGGCGACCACGCCGGCCCCTCGTCCGACGGGGCGTTTCACAAGCGCTTCGACGATGCGGCCAAATGGGCGAAAAAATTCGACGATCCAGAGCGCGACGCCTGGCAGAAGCCGGAGAAGGTCGTCGACGCGCTGCATCTCGACCGCGCCGCGCGCGTGGCGGATATCGGAGCCGGCACCGGCTATTTCAGCGTCAGAATCGCCAAGCGCATTCCGAACGGCAAGCTCTATTCCGCCGATGTCGAGCCCGATATGGTGACCTATCTCGGCGAGCGGGCCAAGCGCGAGCGCCTCGCCAATCTCACGCCCGTACAATCGAGTGCGGACAAGGCCAATCTTCCCGAGCCCGTCGATCTCGCTCTCGTCGTCGACACCTATCATCACATTGGAAATCGCACGCAATATTTCTCTGCGCTCAAATCGTCGCTGCGGCCGAAGGGACGACTGGCGATCGTCGACTTCAAGGCCGACTCGCCGGACGGCCCGCCCGTGGAACACCGAATACCGCCCGAGCAAGTGACGAAGGAACTGGAAGCCGCCGGCTATTCGCTGGTCGAGAAGCACGATTTCCTGCCGCGGCAATATTTCCTCGTCTATCAGAAGCGCGACTGATGGGCGCGCCTTTCGAGCCCGCCGCCGAGGGCCGCGCGCCCGGCGGCGAGCGGGGACGGCCGGAGCGCAAGCTGCTGGGCTTTTCCGGCGCGGTCGCGCTGGTCATCGCCAACACCGTCGGAACGGGGGTCTTCACGACCTCCGGCTTCGCTCTGGCGGATCTCGGAGAGCCGGCTTTCGTCATGCTCTCCTGGCTGATGGGCGGCGTCTATGCGCTCGCCGGCGTCGTGGTCTACTCCGATCTCGCCGCCAAATATCCAGAGTCGGGCGGCGAATACGTCTTCCTGCGAAATACTCTGCATCCTGCGCTGGGCTCTGTGGCGGGATGGATTTCCCTCGTCGCGGGATTCACCACGCCGATCGCCGCGGCCGCTCTCGGCGCGCAGCTCTATCTGGCGCGCGCCGGCGGTCCCGGCGCGGCGACGCCATGGGTCGCCACGCTCATCGTGATCTGCCTCGGCCTGCTCCACGCCGGCGCGCCCGCCAAGGGCGTCGCATTGCAAAATTTCGCGGTCCTGATCAAGGTCGGCGCGATCGTCGCGTTCATCGCTTTCGGCGCCCCCACGGCGGGCGCGGCGATCGCGGCCGCGCCGCCGCTTTCGCTCGAAGCCTTTCAGCCCCTGGCCTTCGCCGGATCGCTCGTGTGGATATCCTATGCCTATTCGGGCTGGAACGCCGCGGTCTATGTCACGGGAGATATCGCCGGCGGCGGCCGCACGGTGGAACGCGCGCTCTATTCGGGGACGCTTCTCGTCATCGGACTCTACCTCGGCGTGAGCGCGGTGATCCTCTATGGCGCGCCTCCGGGACAAATCCGCGGCGTCGCCGAATCCGGCGCGCTCGCGGCGTTGGCGATCGGCGGTCCGCGCGCGGAGCAGGCTTTGAGCGCGCTCATCGCGCTCGCGCTCGTCACCTCGGCGTCGTCCATGCTGCTGAGCGGACCGCGCGTCTATGCGAGAATGGCGCGGGACGGCGCGCTTCCGGCCGCATTCGGCCGACTGCATGGCGATCATCCGCGCTTTGCCATACTGGCGCAGACGGCGTTCAGCCTCATCGTCATTTGGAGCGCAGGACTTCGCGATCTCCTGGAATTCGCCGGCGTCACGCTGAGTCTTTCGGCAGGAGCTGTCGTCATCGGATGGCTTCGACAAGCGATGCGTCATGGCCTCGCGCCGGGGAAGCTTCCCGAGCTATGCGCCGCCATCGTGTTTCTGACGACGACGACAGGCATCATGATCTCCGCTCTGATGATGCGGCCGGCCTCGGCGATTGCCGCCGCCGTGCTGATCGGCGTCGGCCTTTTGGCTTATGCGCTGAGCCGTCCGAGGACGGCGAATTAGCCTGGGCGTGTTCTTCGCTGCGGTGAAGACGACAGGAGGCGGGGGCGTTGCGCGTCACGGCGGGAGGTGCTAGAACAAAAAAAGAACATCGCGTGAATTGTGGACAAGGCGGCGGAACGTCTTCGCGCTCGCGCGTTTCGGACTAAGGTGCCGCGAGCATCATCAAGGCGGAGAGGATCATGGCGGGCAGCGTCAACAAGGTCATATTGGTCGGCAATCTCGGGCGTGACCCTGAAGTGCGCACGCTGCCCTCGGGCGACCGCGTCGTCTCTTTCTCCGTGGCGACGACGGAATCCTGGCGCGACCGCAACACAGGCGAGCGCAAGGACCGCACGGAGTGGCACAATGTGTCGATCTTCAACGAGAATTTGGGGAAGATCGCCGAGCAATATTGCCGCAAGGGCTCCAAGATCTATCTCGAGGGCCAGCTGCAGACGCGCGAATATCAGGACAAGGACGGCATTCAGCGCCGCGCGACCGATGTGGTGCTGCAGCGTTTCCGCGGCGAGCTGACTCTGCTCGACAGCAAGGGCGGCGGCCGCGGCGAGGGCGATTATGAAGGCGGCGGCGGCTCCTATCAGTCGAGCGGCGGCGGCTCCAGCTTCGGCCGCTCCTCGCCGATGGAACGCCCGCCCGCCGAGCGCTCCCCGGCGCCGGCCGGCGGCGGACGTTTGTCGGAGCAGCTCGACGACGATATTCCGTTCTGAGTCCGGAGGGAGATCGCGAGCCCTCGATGAAGGGCGGGGTCTGTTCCCTCCCCCGCGAAGCGGGGGAGGGCCGGGGAGGGGGCGCTCGAAATCTCTATGAGCTCCGCGAGCGCAGCCCATTCGTCCGGAACTCCCGCGACTGCGTCCGCGCGCCCTTCTGGCCTATGCGGCGGCCTTCGCCGCCCTTGCCGGTTCCAACCGGTTGCCAGCCCGGCACGAGATGATGCTTGCCGGGGCCGATGAGATCGGCGCGGCCCATGGCTTTCAGCGCCTCGCGCAGCACAGGCCAATTCTCGGGATCGTGATAGCGCAGAAAGGCCTTGTGCAGGCGGCGCTGGCGCAGGCCCTTCACGGCGTCGACCTTTTCCGACGCGCCGCGGCGCACCGGCTTCAGCGGATTGAAGCCCGAATGATACATGGCCGTCGACAGCGCCATGGGCGATGGCAGATAGGTCTGCACCTGATCGGCGCGATAGCCGTTCTTTTTCAGCCACAGCGCCAGATTCAACATATCCTCGTCGCTCGTGCCCGGATGCGCGGCGATGAAATAGGGGATGAGGAAATATTGCTTCTTGGCCGCCTGCGCCGCCGCGTCGAACAGACGCTTGAAGCGGTCGTATGAGCCAATGCCGGGCTTCATCATCTTGGAGAGCGGGCCGCTCTCCGTATGTTCGGGCGCGATTTTGAGATAGCCGCCGACATGATGCTCGACCAGCTCGCGCACATAGGCCGGGCTCTTCACCGCGAGATCATAGCGCACGCCCGAGGCCACCATCACTTTCTTGACGCCGGGAATTGCGCGCGCCTTACGATAGAGCTGGATCAGCGAGTCGTGGCTGGTCTCGAGATTCTTGCAAATATCCGGATAGACGCAGGAGGGCCGCCGGCACAGCGCCTCGGTCTCGCGATCCTTGCAGGCGAGGCGATACATATTCGCCGTCGGCCCGCCAATGTCGGAGATGATGCCGGTGAAACCTTCGGTCTTGTCGCGGATCGTCTCGATCTCTTTGAGGATCGAGCCTTCCGAGCGCGATTGAATGATGCGCCCCTCATGCTCGGTGATGGAGCAGAAGGAGCAGCCGCCGAAGCAGCCGCGCATGATCGTCACCGAATGACGGATCATCTCCCATGCAGGGATAGGCTGCGTGTAGGACGGATGCGGCGCGCGCGCAAAGGGCAGATCATAGACGCCATCCATCTCCGCCATGGTCAGCGGAATGGGCGGCGCGGTGAGCCAAATATCGCGCGTTCCATGACGCTGCGTCAGCGGCCGCGCATTGCCCGGATTGCTCTCCCGATGCAGCACGCGCGAGGCGCGGGCGTAGGATTCGGGGTCATTGGCGACCTGCTCGAAAGCGGGCAGGCGTATGACGACAGTCTCGCTCTGCGCGTCCTTGCGCATGCGGCCTTCGTCGGGCTCGTCAATGTCCTCGGCCGAGGCCTCGATCCAGTCCTCGGGCGTCGCGTCGCGCGTGAAGGCGACGCCGCGGATATCGGAGAAATCCTGCGCCATGCCGCGCTTGGCGATGCGATGCGCGACCTCGACCAGCGCGCGCTCGGCATTGCCATAGAGCAGCAGATCGGCCTTGGCGTCGAAGAGGATGGAGCGGCGGACCTTGTCCGACCAATAGTCGTAATGGGCGATGCGCCGCAGCGAGGCCTCTATGCCGCCGAGCACAATGGGCGCATCGGGGAACGCCTCGCGGCAGCGCTGGGCGTAGACGATGACGGCGCGATCCGGCCTTTTGCCGTCTTCGCCGCCGGGCGTGTAGGAATCATTGTGCCGCAGCCGCCGGTCGGAGGTGTAGCGGTTCACCATCGAATCCATATTGCCGCTGGTGACGCCGAAGAAGAGATTGGGCTTGCCGAGCGCGCGGAAGGCGGAGGCGTCGCGCCAATCCGGCTGCGCGATAATGCCCACGCGAAAGCCCTGCGCCTCCAAGAGGCGGCCGATGATGGCCATGCCGAAGCTCGGATGGTCGATATAGGCGTCGCCGGTGACGAGGATGATGTCGCAGCTGTCCCAGCCGAGCGTCTCCATTTCGGCGCGCGACATGGGCAGAAATGGCGCGACGCCGAAGCGATGCGCCCAATGCTTGCGATAGGAGAACAGCGGCTTGGCCGCGCCTCGGGTTTCGGCGGCTTTCGTCATGGTCTCGTGAATATCATGGAAGGCGGGCCGGATGCGAGGATGCGCTGCGGCAGGATTCGCCTTTCATTCGTCGGCGATCGACAGCGAAGCTTCGAAATCCTGTCCGCCGTAAAAAACGCCGACGATTGTCACGACTTCGGCTTCGACGGCAAAAGCGATCGTCACGCGCCGACGAAAGCCGATCGTCCGCAGGCCCGGCCGTAAATCGTCACGACATGTCCCGCGCTCGGGGAAGCTGCGGAGATTTTCGCAATAATCGACGAATCGCGCCGGTGAAACGCTCGGCCGCCGACGGCGTCGCCCGCTCGGCGATCCAGCGATAGATGGCGAGGAGCTGCGCCTCGGCTTCGGGCGAGAAAATGACGTTATAGGACCCCGTCACCGGGTCGTCTTCGTCGCCCGCTCATGCTCGGCCGCCAGCGCCGCGCGAACATCGGCGGGAGATCGTCCGCGCGATGGGTCAGTCTTCATCCTGTCATAGGCCGGCGCGACCTCCTGCGCCAGCCAATTCTCGACCGCGCGGTCGCGCGCCAGCAGGGCGCGAAGGCCGTCGCGAATGACCTCGCTTTCGCTGGCGTATTCTCCAGACGACACCTTCGCCTTGACCATTTGCGCCATTTCGGTCGGCAGCGTCACGCTGAATTGCTGGGTGCTCCGCATTGGCTTCCCCTGATAATGTCCAATAGGATTTAACACCATCAGCGGCCGCGCGTCGAGGTGGAGGCGGCCCCGGCATCGGCTATACGATCTTCGCGAACGCCGCCGCTCCGGCCTTGCCGGGCGGCTCGCGCTCGGTCTGCGGCGCGCGCAGCGCCTCGGCGAGCGCGCCTTGCGGATCGGCGGCGCCTTCGAAGATCGCCTCGACGCATTTGACGCAGAGCGTCACCTTCGCATCGGCCAGGCGGTAGAAGACCTGCTTGGCGGCGCGGCGCGTCTCCACCAGCTCGGCGCGGCGCAGCTCGGCGAGCTGCTGGCTCAGCGCCGGCTGCTGAATCGCCGTCGCGGCCTCGATCTCGCCGACGGTGTGCTCGCCGGCGAGGAGATAGGACAGGATCATCAGCCGCTGCGGCTGCGCGAAAATCTTCAGCCTTTCGGCGGCCTCATTGGCGCGCTCGCGCGATTCGTAGAGTGCGGTCATTTGCCTGAATCTTTGCAAGTCCGATAGAACCAGCCGTTGGTCGCGTCTGGCGCGAGCGCCTCTTGCGCGACGCTGGTCGGCGGCAGCAGAAGATCGCCGCCGGGCGTCCAGCCCTCCGGCGTCATCACCTCGCCGGAGGCGGCCTTTTTCAGCGCAGTGACGAGGCGCAGCATCTCCTCCACCGAACGGCCGACCGTCAGCGGATACCAGGTGAGCGCCCGCACGATTCCCTCCGGGTCGATGTAATAGGTCGCGCGCATCGCAGAGGAATCTCGGGCGGTCTCGTCCAACATTCCATAGGCGCGACCAATGGTCATCGTCGGATCCTCGACGATGGGGAAGGGGACGGTGACGCCGAAAAGGTCGCGGATCGCCCGCACCCAGGCGAGATGCGAATAGAGGCTGTCGACCGAAAGCCCCAGCAGCGCGCAGCCCACCTCCTCGAATCGCGGCGCGGCGCGGGCGAGCGCCACGAATTCGCTGGTGCAGACCGGCGTGAAATCCGCCGGATGCGAGAAGAAGATCAGCCAGCGGCCGCGGAACTGATCGAGACGAATGTCGCCGCCAGTGGAGCGCGCCTGAAAAACCGGCGCGAGATCGCCGACGCGCAGCGCCCGCGCGGCCGTCGTCGGAGCCGAAGTCGGTTCTTTTTCCATGGCTTTCAAATGCCCCCATTCCTCGCTTGACACAAGCAGACTATACGATTACATAAATCATGTAATCATGAAATTAAATGGGAGGTTGCCATGACGGATGCAGCGCTCGAGCGGGCCAGGGAGCAGATCCTCGCCGCCGCGAAACGGCCGTCGATTCAGGTCGAGACCTTCTTCGACGAGCCGACTTTTACAGCGTCTCACGTCGTCTACGATCCAGCGACGCGCCATGCCGCGATCGTCGACAGCGTGCTGAATTTCGATGCGGCGTCCGGCCGCACCTCGACCAAGGGCGCAGATCAGATCATCGCTTACGTGAATCATGAAAGTCTGATGATCGACTGGCTGCTGGAAACCCACGCCCATGCCGATCATCTCTCGGCGGCTCCCTATCTCCAGACCAAGCTCGGCGGCAGGCTGGCCATCGGCCGCGAGATCACCACGGTTCAAAACGTCTTCGGCAAGGTCTTCAACTTCGGGACGGAGTTCGCCCGCGACGGCTCGCAGTTCGATCATTTGTTCGACGACGGCGAGACTTTCGCGATCGGCGAGATTCCGGCGATCACGCTGCATGTGCCCGGCCATACGCCGGCCGATGTCGCCTATGTGATCGGCGATGCGGCCTTTGTCGGCGACACGCTGTTCATGCCCGACTATGGCACGGCGCGCGCCGATTTTCCGGGCGGCGACGCCCGCGCGCTCTATCGCTCCATCCGCCGGCTGATGGCGCTGCCGGACGAGACGCGGCTGTTCCTCTGCCACGACTACAAAGCGCCGAACCGCGACGCTTACGCCTGGGAGACGACGGTCGGCGCCGAGCGCAAGGGCAATGTCCATGTGCATGACGGAATCGGCGAGGACGAATTCGTCGAGATGCGCACGCATCGCGATGCGACGCTCGATCTGCCGCATCTGATCCTGCCGTCCGTGCAGGTGAATGTGCGCGGCGGTCGCCTTCCGCCGGCCGAGGACAATGGCGCGCGCTATCTGAAGCTCCCCTTGGACGTCTTCTGATGACGCTCGCCGCTTCCATGGCGCAGGGCCTCGCCGGCGGGCTGATAATCGGCGCGAGCGCGTCGATCATGCTGCTCGCCGCGGGGCGCATCGCCGGCGTCAGCGGCCTCTTCGCCCGCACGATCGGCCTCACCAAGGCCTGCGGGCCGGATGGTCTGGCGGCGGGCTTCGTTGTCGGCCTGCCGCTCGGCGCGGGGGCGCTCGTTCTTCTAACGGGGCCGATCGAGATGCGCTTTCCGCCGCTGGCGATGTTGCTAATCGGCGGGCTGCTCGTCGGCTATGGCGCGCGGCTCGGCTCCGGCTGCACCAGCGGCCATGGCGTCTGCGGCCTGTCGCGACTCTCGAAGCGCTCGCTCGTCGCGACGGGAGTGTTCATGAGCGTCGCGGCGGCGACTGTGGCGGCGATGAATGCGGCGGGGCTCGCATGGTGAAAAGCTCCACTCTCCTCGGCCTTCTCAGCGGCGTCATCTTCGGCCTCGGCCTAGCGGTCTCCGGCATGGCGAATCCGGCGCGCGTGCGCGGCTTTCTCGATGTCTTCGGCGCTTTCGATCCGACGCTCGCTTTCGTGATGATCGGCGCGCTCATACCAATGGCGATCGCTTGGCGCGTCATGCGCCGGCTGGAGCGCCCGCTCGCCGCAGATAGCTTCGATCTGCCGCCGACCTCGCCGATCGACGCGCGCCTCGTTACGGGCGCGGCGATCTTCGGTCTCGGATGGGGCGTCGCCGGCCTTTGTCCCGGTCCAGCGCTCGCCGATCTCGCCCTCGCGCCGCTCGCTGTCGCGCCCTTCGTCGCGGCCATGGCGCTCGGAATGGTTCTGCAGCGCGTCACCGCGCAAAAAATGCGAAAGCCCAAGCGCTCGAACGAAAGGCACGAGTCATGACCAGGAATGTCGGAACATTAGACCGCATTTTCCGTCTCGCCATCGTCGCCGCCATTGCATTGGCCTATTGGATCGGCGCGCTCTCTGGCGGCCTCGCCATCGCGCTCGGCGTCGTCGCGATCATCGCCTTTGCGACCAGCCTCGTCTCCTTCTGCCCCGCCTATCGTCTCTTTGGAATCTCGACCTGCAAGCGCGTCTGAACCGACGCGCTCCGCCGGCCGAAGCTTCTCCCCGACACACACCTAAAAAAGCGAACAAAAAAAGAGGAACGCGCCGTCATGAGCTTCACGAAATTATCGTCCGTTTTCTCCGCTTCGCCGCAGATTTCCGAAGCCGATGTCGAGCGCGCCGCGAGCGACGGGTTTCGTCTCATCGTCGATTGTCGTCCCGACAATGAGGAGCAGGGCCAGCCCAATTTCCACGACGTCGCCGAATGGGCGGCAAAGCATGGTCTTTCGGCGAAGCATGTTCCGGTGACGCCCTCGAACATAGACGACGCTTCCGTCGCCGATTTCGCCGGCGCGCTCGCGACTGCGGGCGGTGCCGCGCTCGGCTATTGCAAGAGCGGCAGGCGCGCGAGCGCATTATGGGCGCTGTCTCAGGCCATGCCGCTCGGCGCCGAGACGGTGCTTTCCGCGGCGAAAGAGGTCGGCGTCGATCTCGAGCCGTGGAAGACGCGCATTATCGCGCGTGGCGGCGCGCCGGCCGGCGATCGTGGTCCTGGCTCCTATGATGTGGTGATCGTCGGCGGCGGCAGCGGCGGCGTCGCCGCGGCGGCGAGCCTTTTGAAGCGTCGGCCTTCGCTCTCCATCGCCATCGTCGAGCCGGCCGAGTTTCACTATTATCAGCCCGGCTTCACCCTCGTCGGCGCCGGCGTGTTCAAGCCGGAAGTGACGAAGCGTCCGATGGCCTCGGTCATCCCCGACAAGGCCGTCTGGATCAAGAAATCCGTCGCCGAATTCGCGCCCGATTCCGATGAGGTCGTTCTCGACGACGGCTCGCGGCTGCGCTATCGCGCGCTCGTCGCCTCGCCCGGCATAAAGCTCGATTGGGACGCCATTCCCGGTCTCGTCGAAACGCTCGGCCGCAATGGCGTCACCTCCAATTATCGCGCCGATCTCGCGCCCTACACGCATTTCCTCGCGCAGACTCTGCGCGGCGGACGCGCATTGTTCACGCAGCCGCCGATTCCGATCAAATGCGCGGGCGCGCCGCAAAAGGCGATGTATCTCTCCTGCGACGCATGGCGCCGCGCCGGCGCGCTTTCCAACATCGAGGTCGAGTTCCACAATGCCGGCTCCGTGCTGTTCGGCGTGCCGGCCTATGTGCCGGCGCTGATGGAATATGTGAAGCGTTACGGCATCGATCTGCGCCTCGAATCCAAGCTCGTCGCCGTCGACGGCCCCGCCAAGATCGCAACCTTCGAGGAGAAGGACGCCAATGGCGCCGTCCTGCGCGTGCAGCGAGATTTCGCGATGATGCACGCCGTGCCGCCGCAGCGCGCGCCTGATTTCGTCGCCAAAAGTCCGCTGGCCGCGGAGAGCGGCTTCATCGCCGTCGATCCAGAGTCGCTGCGCCATACGCGCTACGGCAATGTCTTCGCGCTCGGCGACGCCATAGCGACGACCAACGCCAAGACGGCGGCCGCCGCGCGCAAGCAGGCGCCGGTCGTCGCCATCAATGTGCTCTCGGTTCTCGACGGCAAGGCGCCGCATGTCGGCTATGACGGCTATGGCTCCTGCCCGCTCACGGTGGAGCGCGGCAAGATCGTGCTCGCCGAGTTCGGCTATGGCGGCAAGCTGCTGCCGAGCTTCCCCAAATGGCTGATCGACGGCGCGCGTCCGTCGCGCGCGGCGTGGTTCCTGAAGGAGCGGCTGCTGCCGCCGATCTATTGGCGCGCGATGCTCAAGGGCCAGGAATGGCTCTGCGCGCCGCATATGATCGAAAAGGGCGAGCAGCCCGCAGAATGACGAGGCCGATGTGCAGCTAGAGCTCATTCAATATGTGATCGGCGCCGGCTGCGGCGCCGCCATCGGCTTCACGCTCGGCCTCATCGGCGGCGGCGGCTCGGTGCTCGCCGTGCCGCTGCTGGTCTATGTGGTCGGCGTGAAGGATCCGCATGTGGCGATCGGCACCAGCGCATTCGCCGTCGCCGTCAATGCGGCCTTCAGCCTGTGGAACCATGCGCGCTCCGGCTCGGTGAAATGGCGCTGCGGCGGCATATACGCCGCGGCCGGAATGTTAGGGGCCGTCGTCGGCTCGACGATCGGCAAGAGCTTCGACGGACAGCGACTGCTGTTTCTCTTCGCTCTGGCGATGATCATGACCGGCGTGATGATGCTGCGCGGCCGCGGCGCCGCCGGCGACGCCGCTGTCGAATGCACGGTGGAGCGCGCGCCGCGCGTCGCCTCCTTCGGCTTGGTTACGGGATTGTTCTCGGGCTTTTTCGGCATAGGCGGCGGCGTTCTCGTCGTGCCCGGCCTCGTCGGCTCGACGGGAATGCCCATGATCAACGCCGTCGGCACGTCGCTCGTCGCCGTCACCGTCTTCGGCATGACGACGGCGGCGACCTACGCATTCTCTGGCCTCATCGATTGGCTGCTCGCCATCGTCATCATCTGCAGTGGCGCGATGGGAACGCTGATGGGCGCGGCATTGGCGCGGCGCCTGTCCAAGAACACCGGACAGCTCACCATCGCCTTCGCGATCGTCGTTTTCGCCGTCGCCGCATACACGCTGTTCAACTCGCCGATCATGACGCGCTAGAGCGCTTTCGAGCGAAGTAGAACCCGGTTCGCGTGAAGAAAGCGCGACCAACCAGGAGCGCTAGAGCGGCGCGTGGGCCTCGGTCTCTCGCGCGGGCCTTCGGCGAAAGCCGCTCCAGCGAAATGCGCCTGCGCCGATGCGTGATCGCAGCGTATCTATGTAGAGAAACACCACTGGCGTCGTGTAGAGCGTCAAGACTTGGCTCACCAGCAGGCCGCCGACGATGGCGATGCCGAGCGGGCGACGCATCTCCGCGCCTTCGCCCGTGCCGAGCGCCAGCGGCAGCGCGCCGAACAAGGCGACGAGCGTGGTGATGAGAATGGGGCGGAAGCGCGCGACGCAGGCCTCGCGGATCGCTTCCCTCGACGAAAGCCCGCGCCGCGTGGCCTCGAGCGCGAAATCGACGAGAATAATGGCGTTTTTCTTCACGACGCCGATGAGCAGCAGCACGCCGATCATGGCGATGATGCTGAGCTCCGCGCCGCAGCCGAGCAGAGCGAGAAAGGCGCCGACGCCAGCCGAGGGCAGGGTGGAGAGTATGGTCAGCGGATGCAGGAAGCTCTCGTAGAGAATGCCGAGAACGATATAGACCGCGGCCAGCGCGGCGGCGATCATGATCGGCTGATTGGCGAGCGCTTCCTGATAGCCGGCGGCGGTTCCGGCGAAGACGCCTTGCAGCGTCGCCGGCGCGCCGGCTTTCGCCATGGCTTCCTTGATCGTCTCGGCGGCGTCGCGCAGCGATTTTCCTGGCCCCAGATTGAAGGAGATGGTGATCGCGGCGAAATGGCCTTGATGATTGACCTGCAGCGGCGTCACGCCTTCGGCGAAATTCGAGAAGGATGAGAAGGGAACCATGGGCTGCGTCGCCATATTGACTGCGCTGCTCGGGCTGCCGAGATCGCGCGCCGAGAATATGCGGCTCGCCGCGCGCGGATTGGCGCCGATATAGAGATTGTCGAGCGCCGCCAGCGTGTCGCGAAATCGCGGCGCCGATTCCATCACGACGTGATATTGATTGAGCGGCTCGAAGATCGTCGACACCTGCCTCTGGCCGAAAGCGTCGTAGAGCGTGTTGTCGATGGCGCTCGCGGTGAGGCCGAGGCGCGCCGCCTTGGCGCGGTCGATGAGCACGTCGCTGCGCAGGCCTTTGTCCTGCTGATCCGAGCTCACGTCGAGCAGCGCGCCGCTGCGGCGCAGAATTTCGACGATGCGCGGCGCATAGAGGCGCAGATCCTCGAGCCGGTCGGCGAGCAGCGTATATTGGAACATTGCGTTGCTGGGCCTGCCGCCCATGCGTATGTCCTGCGCCGATTGCAGGAACATGCTCGCCCCGCTGATGCGCGCGAGCTTTGGCCGCAGCCGCGCGATGATCGCATCGGCCGAGACCTTGCGCTCGGCGAGCGGCTTCAAGGTGACGAGCAATTCGGCGACATTGATCGCGCCGCCGGGGCTGAAGCCGCCGCCTATGCTGGCCGTCGCCGAAGATATGCCTGGATCGGAGGTGAGAATGGCGACGAATTGCTCGAGCTTCTCCTTCATCACAGGGAAGGACACGCTCTGGTCCGCGACGATCGCGCCGCGCATGCGTCCCGAATCCTGGATGGGGAAAAAACCCTTCGGCACGCAATCGAAGAGATAGAAATTGAGCGCCATGGTCGCCAGCAGCACGCCGAGCGTCACGCGCGGAAAGCGCAACGCGATATCCAGCGTGCGCACATAGGAGCGATGCAGCGCCGTAAAGGCGCTTTCGCTCCAGCGCAGCAGGAAGAAGCGCGGCGGGCCGGCGTGATCTTGCAGCACGCGCGAGCACAGCATGGGCGTCGCCGTCACCGATAGGATGAGCGACACGAGAATGGCGACCGACAAGGTCATGGCGAATTCGCGCATCAGCCGGCCGACGATGCCGCCCATGAACAGAATCGGCAGAAACACAGCCAGCAGCGACAGGCTCATGGAGACGAGCGTCGGAACCACCTCGCGCGCGCCCTCCAGCGCCGCGGCGCGCGCCGGCTGGCCCGCCTCTATGCGGCGCATGACGTTCTCGACGACGACAATGGCGTCATCGACGATGAATCCCGTGGCGATGGTGAGCGCCATCAGCGAGAGATTGTTGATGCTGTAGTCGAGGAGATACATGGCGCCGAATGCGCCGATCAGCGACACGGGCACGCAGACGCTGGGCGCGATGGTCGCGCGGGCGTTCTTCAGCGACAGATAGACGATGAAGATGGCGAGAAATACGGTGACGATCAGCGTCAGGCCGATCTCGTGCAGCGAGGTGCGGATGGTCAGCGTGCGATCTTGCACGAGGCGCATCTCGACATCGGCGGGGAGCGCCGCGGCGAGCGGCGGCATCAGCCCCTTGATGCGATCGAGCACATTGACGAAATTCGCGCCCGGCTGACGGAAAATCTGCACCTGCACGGCGGTGCGGCCGTTGCTCATGCCGAAATTGCGCAGATCCTCCACCGAATCCACGACCTCGGCGATATCGTGCAGCCGCACCGTCGCGCCATTGCGATAGGCGATGACGAGGCTCTGATAATCGGCGGCGCGCCGCGATTGATCATTGGCGTAGAGGGTGAGACGACCGTCGCCGACCTCTATCGCGCCTTTGGGGCTGTTGTAATTGGCCGAGGCGAGCGCCGCGCGCACATCCTCGAGCGACACGCCATGCTCGAACAGCGCCGGCGGATTGAGCTCCACGCGCACCGCGGGCAAGGAGGAGCCGCCGACCGTCACCTGTCCGACGCCGTCGAGCTGCGCGAATTTCTGCTGCAGCACATTGGCGGCGATCTCATAGAGCTGGCCGGAGCTCATCCGCTCCGAGAAGAGCGCGATGATCGCCACCGGCACTTCCGAAGGATTGGAGGTGCGGAAGGTCGGATTATTGCGCAAGGCCGCTGGCAGATCGGCGCGCGCCGCGGCGATCGCCGCCTGTATGTCGCGCTGCGCCCCGTCTATGTTGCGGTCGAGATCGAATTGCAGCGAGATGCGTGTCGAGCCGAGCGAGCTCGAGGAGGTCATCTCGGTGACGCCGGCGATTTGGCCGAGCTTCTTCTCGAGCGGCGTCGCCACCGAGGCCGCCATCGTCTCCGGACTTGCGCCGGGCATTGAGGCGGAAACGGAGATGACCGGAAAATCGATATTGGGAACCGGCGCCGTCGGCAGCAGGAAGAATGCGGAAACGCCGGCGAGCACCACGCCCAGCATCAGCAGGCTCGTCGCGACCGGCCGCGCGATCGCCGCGGCGGTGAGATTCATGCGGCCTCCCGAGCCGGGACGGGCGCTGGATGCGGGCGCAGCGATTTCGCCCAGCCGTCGAAGGCGAGATAGATCACCGGCGTCGTGTAGAGCGTGAGAATCTGGCTGAAGATCAGGCCGCCGACGATGGCGACGCCGAGCGGCTGGCGCAGCTCCGCGCCTTCGCCGGAGCCGAGCATCAAGGGCAGCGCGCCGAGCAGCGCGGCCATGGTCGTCATCAATATGGGGCGAAAGCGCAATATGCAGGCTTTGTAGATGGCGTCGCGCGGCGCGAGCCCGTCGTCGCGCTCGGCTTGCAGCGCGAAGTCGATCATCATGATCGCGTTCTTCTTGACGATGCCGATGAGCAGAATGACGCCGATGACGCCGATGACGGAGAAATCATCGCCCGCGAGCATCAAGGCGAGCAGCGCGCCTATGCCGGCGGAGGGCAGGGTCGAGAGGATCGTCACCGGATGAATGTAGCTCTCATAGAGCACGCCGAGCACGATATAGACGGTGACGATGGCCGCGAGGATCAGCAGCAGCGTGCTCACCGATGAGGCGTTGAAGGCCTGCGTCGCGCCCTGGAACACGGTGATGACGCTCGCCGGCGTTTGAATTTCCGTCTGAGCGAGAGAAAGCGCCTCCATCGCCGCGCCGAGCGAGGCGCCGGGCGCGAGATTGAAGGAGATCGTCGTCGAGGGGAATTGCGCGAGATGATCAATGGAGAGCGGAGCGGTTATCTCTTTGATCTTCACGATGGAGGCGAGCGGCGTCTCCTGTCCGCCATTGGCGGGAATGCGCAGGCCGGCGAGCGTGTCGAGGCCGGAGGCCGCGCGCTTCGTCGTCTCCAATATCACGCGATATTGATTGGTCTGCGTGAACAGAGTCGAGACGATGCGCTGGCCGAAGGCGTCATAGAGAATATTGTCGATCGTCGCGACGGAGATGCCGTAGCGGGCGGCGGCGTCGCGGTCGATCTCGACGAAGAGCGCGCGGCCGCCGTCCTGCGCGCTGGAGGATACGTCGCGAAATTGCGGCAGCAGGGAGAGCTTGTCGACGAGACGGCGGGAATAGTCGGAGAGCTCGGCCGGATTGGCGTCCTGCAGAGCGAAATGATATTCGCCGCGCGAGACGCCGGCGTCTATGGAGAGGTCCTGCGCCGGCTGCAGGAAGAGCGAGCCGATCGCATGAGCGCGCGCGGCGTCCTGCAGACGGCGCGTGACGGCGGAAATGGAGCCGCGCTCGGATTTCGGCTTCAGCTCGATGAGCAGGCGGGCGCTGTTGAGCGTGCGATTGACGCCGTCCACGCCGAGATAGGAGGAGACGCGCGCCACTGCGGGATCGGCGAGCAGAAGCTCGACGAGATCGAGCTGCTTGCGCGTCATCGCCTCATAGTTCAGCGATTGGCCGCCTTCGAAAAAGCCTTGCACCAGTCCCGTGTCCTGCACGGGAAAGAAGCCCTTGCCGATGGCGGCGTAGAGCGCGCCGGTGAGCGCGAGCGTGGCGAGGAAGCTGACGAGCGTCGCGCGCGAATGGGCGAGCACGAAACGCAAGGTCGCGCCATAGGCGTCGATCAGCCGATCGAACCAGCCGCCGGCCGAAGGCCCGTCATGCGAATGCAGGTCATTGGCGCGCAGCAGCTTGGCGCTGAGCATGGGCGCGAGCGTCAGCGACACCACCGCCGAGATCATTATGGTGACGGCGAGCGTCACCGCGAATTCGCGGAACAGCCGGCCGACGACATCGCTCATGAACAGCAGCGGGATGAGCACGGCGATGAGCGAGATCGTCAGCGAGACGATGGTGAAGCCGATCTCGCGCGCGCCGATGAGCGCGGCGGCGAGCGGCGTCTCGCCCTTCTCTATGTAGCGGGAGATGTTCTCGATCATCACGATTGCGTCGTCGACGACGAAGCCGGTCGCGATGGTGAGCGCCATCAGCGTGAGGTTGTTGAGGCTGTAGCCGAGCAGATACATCGCCGCCAGCGCGCCGATGAGCGACAAAGGCACGGCGATGCTCGGAATGATCGTCGCGCGCGGGCTGCGCAGGAAGAGGAAGATGACCGCGACGACGAGCGCGATGGAGAAGAGCAGCTCGATCTCGACATCGTGGATGGAGGCGCGGATCGCCGTGGTGCGGTCGGTGAGTATGGCGAGATCGATGGCCGCGGGCAGGGAGGCCGAGAGCGCCGGCAGCAGCGTCTTGATCTGATCGACGACGGCGATGACATTGGCGCCGGGCTGGCGCTGCACGTTGACGATGATCGCCGGCTCGAGATCGGTCCAGGCGCCGAGCTCGCGATTCTCGGCGCCCGGCGTCACCTCGGCGACATCGGCCAGCCGCACCGGTCCGCCATTGCGATAGGCGACGACGAGGCCTTCATAATCCTTGGCGTTGCGGATCTGGTCATTGGCGTCGATCGCGAATTGCTGCGTGCGGCCGTCTATATTGCCCTTGGGAAGATTGACATTGGCGTTGGAGATGACGGAGCGCAAATCCTCGAGCGACAATGCATGGGCGGCGAGCTTTGAGGGATTGGCGCGCACCACCACCGCGGGGCGATTGCCGCCGGAGACGCTGACGAGGCCGACGCCGGAGAGCTGCGAGATCTTCTGCGCGATGCGGCTGTCGGCGAGATCTTGCACCTCGGTCAGCGGCAGCGTCTTGGAGCGCAGCGCGAGAGTGAGAACTGGCGCGTCGGCGGGATTGATCTTGGCGTAGATCGGCGGCGCCGGCAGATCGGTCGGCAGAAAGCTCTGCGCGGCGTTGATCGCCGCCTGCACCTGCTGCTCGGCGAAATCCAGCGAGAGCTTCAAGCTGAATTGCAGCGTGATGATCGAAGCGCCGCCGGAGCTCGTCGAGGCGATCTGCGTGAGGCCGGGCATTTGCCCGAGCTGGCGCTCGAGCGGCGCGGTGATGGTCGCCGCCATCACCTCCGGGCTGGCGCCGGGATAGAAGGTGCGCACCTCGATCGTCGGATAGTCGATCTGCGGCAGCGCCGAGACGGGCAGGAGGCGAAAGCCGATCGCGCCAGCGAGGAAGATCGCCGCCATCAGCAGAGTGGTGGCGACGGGGCGCTCGATGAAGGGGCGGGAAATATCGACGCTCATCGGCGGGCGCTCACGGCGCGGGGGCTTTTTCTGGACGACGTCCCTCGGCGGGCGGGGATTTCTTCTCCGCGCCCGGTCCGGCGGCGAGCGTCACCTTGGCGCCGTCGCGCAGCTTGTCCACGCCTTCCACCACCACGCGCTGTCCGGGCGCGAGGTCGCCTTCGATCACCGCGCGCTCGCCGTCGCTCGGGCCGATCCGCACCGGCTTCACGGAGACCTTGTCGTCGCTCTCCAGCACATAGACGTAAGGCCCTTTGGCGCCGCGCTGAATCGCCGGCGCCGGGGCGAGCGCGACATTGAGCAGCGTCTCCACCGTCAATTCGGCGTTGACGAATTGATTGGGGTAGAGCTTCTCGTCCTCATTGGAGAATTCGGCGCGCAGCTTCACCGTGCCGGAGGTCGCGTCGATCTGATTGTCGATCGCATAGAGAACGCCATGCGCGAGCGCCTGCGAATGCTCGTGATCATAGGCGACGACGGCGAGCGCCTCGCCGGAGCGAAAACGCTTCAGCACGCTCTGCAGCCTCACCTCCGGCAGAGTGAAGATCACCGTGATCGGCGAGAGCCGGGTCACCACGGCTATGCCGTTCTGATCATTGGTCTGCACGATATTGCCGGGGTCGACGAGACGCAGGCCGATGCGGCCGTCGATGGGCGCCGCGATATTGGCGTAGCTGAGATTCAATTTCGCCTGCCCGACCTGCGCGCGATCCATCTCGACGGCGGCGCGATATTGGCCGATGAGGGCGCGCTGCGTATCGAGCTGCTGGCCGGAGACGGCGTCCTTCACCTTCGTGCGCAGCAGCTCATAGCGGGCGAGATCGCGCTCGGCGTTCTGCAGCAGCGCCTCGTCCTTCTGCAGCTGAGCCTGCGCCTGCGCCACGGCGAGATCGAAAGGCCGCGGGTCTATGCGCGCGAGAATGTCGCCGGCTTTGACGATCTGGCCCTCCTTGTAGCGAACCTCCACCAGCGGGCCGGAGACCTGCGCCTTCACCACCGATGTCGCGGAGGCGGTCACTGTGCCGAGACCCGAGAAGACGACCGGAAAGTCCCCGCGCGTGATCTCCGCGACGGCGACGGCGATGGCCGGTCCGCGGCCTGGCGTGGGAGCGGCTGGCGTTTCGGCGGCCCGATAGCGCCATGCGCCTATCGCGACAGCGCCGACGAGCCCCACGACGATCCAGCGGGTGAGGTTCCGACGCGGCAGGAAGCGTCTCGCCGCTCCGATGAAAGGA
Source organism: Methylosinus sp. R-45379 (assembly GCF_001644125.1). Lineage (NCBI taxonomy): Bacteria > Pseudomonadati > Pseudomonadota > Alphaproteobacteria > Hyphomicrobiales > Methylocystaceae > Methylosinus > Methylosinus sp. R-45379. The sequence continues at coordinate 28,210 of NZ_LUUM01000289.1, read as the reverse complement.
GGGGCGGCTTCAGTCAGATCGGAACTCATTGCGTCGAAACCCCGCGAGAATCGCATTGTGCGTCGGCGCGCGCCCAATGTTATCGTCGTCGCGCCGATGATCCATTTAAAGCATATATGGAATATAGGAATAATCAATATATTCGGCGGCGCGGTCCCCGCCATTTGCGTCAGGCGGGGGCGCGGTCGAGGTCGATGAGATGTCCAGCCTTGTCGCGCTTGGCGGCCAGATAGCGGAGATTATGGGTGTTTCGGCGCCCCATTATGCGCTGGTCGGCGACCACCTCGAGCCCCGCTTGCGTGAGCGCGTCGATCTTCTCTGGATTATTGGTGAGCACCTGCACGCGGCGCGCGCCGAGCAGCTTCAGCATTTCCGCGGCGAAGGCGAAACGGCGCTGGTCTTTGTCGAAGCCGAGCGTCTCGTCGGCGTCATAGGTGTCGAAGCCACGCGCTTGCAGATCATAGGCGCGAATCTTGTTGGCGAGCCCGTTGCCGCGGCCTTCCTGATCGAGATAGAGCAGCACGCCGCCGCCATTCTCGGCCATGAAGCGCGCCGTATAGCGCAATTGATCGCCGCAATCGCATTTGAGGCTGCCGAAGAGATCGCCGGTGAGGCAGGCCGAGTGCAGGCGCACATTCACGGGCGAGGTGAAATTCGGCTCGCCGATGACGATCGCCACCTGATCGCGCAATCCTTCGCCGCCGCGAAACACGATGAACTCGCTGTCGGGCGCGCCCTCGAGCGGCACGCGCGCGCGCGATACGATGCGCAGAGCCGCGAGGCGTGTGGACTGGTAGACGGCGACATTGGTTCGGGCGACCTCGAGCGGGCGTCCGAAGCCGGCTTCGGCGCCCTCCGCGCCGGCGATGATCGCCGCGGGAAGCACTTGTGCGAGACGCATCAGCTCTACTGCGCATTCTTCGAGCGTGGACAGAGCGGCGGCGGGCGCATCGAGGCGCGCGTCGGAATCGAAAGCGAGGGCATGCGCCCGCGCGACGTCGAGCATGGGCATTGCGACGGCGCCGGCCTCGCGGCGTTGCGCGCCGAGGCGGCGTAAGCGCGGCCCCGAGAGGGCGAGGCGCGCGTCGGCGCGGCCGAGACGTTTGAAGCTCTCGCAATAGAAGGAGTCGAGCGCTTCGGCGGCGAGAGCGAGGATGCGCTCTCCAGCCTCGCGGAGAATGATCGGCCGTCCGGCGCGGATTTCGGCGATGGCGCGCTCGACTTCGATTTCGCCCGGGGCGTTGCGGAAACCCGGTCGAGAGGATGAGATGGTCACAATGCCTCCGGCGCTTTCTACATAAGCTCGACAGATATAGTTTTTCTTATCCATCCAACAAGTGCAATTTTTCGAGCAGAGCGGCGCCGGAGCGCCATTCGCCGGAGCGGCGCGAAAGCGCGACGCGCATATAGAAAAACACTTTAGAGCATGTCGTTCTGCGAGGCGGCGAGTCTCTCTCGGCGATGCGGGAGGCAAATTCCTTCTTATGTGTAGAACTCGAGCATTTTGCTATTTATCATAGCTGATAAGTGTGAATATAATGGCGGCATCGCAGCAAGACGGGAGCGTCCGATGGCCCGCGGCAGGCATCGCTTTTCAATCGAAACCCTTTTTGGAGCGTGGTTTTTGCGCAGCGCCTGCGTGGGCGCTCTCGCGGCGGCGGCGGCCGGCGCCTCGGCCGAGCCCAGCGTCTATCCGACGGGCGCGACCATCTACGATCCTGCGCGCGCCTATAATTCTTATGTTCTCTTCGCCGGCGGCGATGATGTGACGAGGCTCGTCGATCTCACCGGCAAGGTCGTGCGCGAGTGGAAATATACGGGCCAGCCCGTCTCCTTCATCGATCCGGCGCTCGTTGAGGGCGCGCGCGGGCATATATTCGTCACGCTGGAGAGCGAGGAGGGCAGGGGAACCGATCTCACGCCCGGCCGCGCCCAGACGCGCGTGCGCAAAACGGTCGGCGAGGTCGATTGGGACGGCAAGCCCGTGTGGAGCTTCGGCTCCGCGGCGCCGGGCGGCGTGGCGCGCCAGCATCACGACATAACGCGCCTGCCCAATGGCAACACGCTGCTGCTCGCCAATATCTCTTATCCGCTTCCCGGCTTCGCCGCGCCGCAAGTTCTGGACGATGTCGCTTACGAGGCGAATCCCGATGGCGATATCGTGTGGACCTGGGCGGCGTCGGATCACCTCGAGGAGATCGGCTTCACCGCCGATGAGCTGAGGCTGATAAAGGGCTCGAAGAATCCGGACTATCTTCATGTCAATGATCTGAAGCCCGTCGGCCCCAATCATTGGCATGACGAGGGCGATGCGCGCTTTGCGCCGGACAATCTCATCTTCGACTCGCGCAACGGCAATTTCATCGCCATCGTCGATCGCAAGACGCGCAAGATCGTCTGGACGCTGGGGCCGCATTTCCCGCCGGTGTCGGAGGATGGAACGACGACATCGCGCAAGGTTCCGCGGCCCGTCGATCAAATCTCCGGCCAGCATGACGCGCAGATCATTCCCAAGGGCTTGCCCGGCGCCGGCAATCTTCTCGTCTTCGACAATCAGGGCGAGGCCGGCTATCCGCGCGCTTCCGTCACCTACACCGGCGGCTCGCGCGTGCTGGAGATCGATCCGGTCACCAAGCAGATCGTCTGGCAATATACGGGCGCGAGCTCCGGCAACCCCGGCTGGACCTTCCGCAGCACGCATATCAGCAATGCGCGGCGTCTGCCCAATGGCAATACATTCATCGACGAAGGTCAGATCGGGCGCTTCTTCCAGGTGACGCCCGAGGGCGAGATCGTCTGGGAATATCTCAATCCCTATCCGCGGCGCGGCAAGGATGCGGAAACCGGTCGCCCGACGCTCAATTACAGCATCTATCGCGCGCAGCCCGTGCCTTACGACTGGGCGCCGGAGGGGACGCCGCATGCGGAGACGGCCATCGCGCCGCCGGAGAACGCAGGCTTTCGCGTGACGTCCAAATGAGACCGCGCATCATCTGGGAGAATCCTGTGACGTCGCCGCAAAGCGAGAGGCGCATCGCCCGCATCATCGTCGAAGGGCATGTGCAGAATGTCGGCTATCGCGTCTTTGTCGCCCGCGAGGCCGGGCGGCTGCATCTCGCCGGCTGGGTCCGCAATCGCGCCGACGGCTCGGTGGAGACGCTGATCGCCGGTTCGGCTGCGGTGGTCGATGAGTTTCTCGCTCTCGCGGCGAGAGGGCCGGCGACAGCGCGCATCGACTCCTATCGTGTCGACGAGGCCGACGCTCACGCGCTCGCGGAAGGCGGCGGCGAGAGCGGTTTCGTCGCCGCGCCGGCGGCCTGACGCCCACTTCAGGCCCCGACGAGAGTCCGCGAGCAGAAGACGCGGCCATTTCCCCCGCATCGGCGCGTCACGACGCGCCGATGAAAATCTGCGCCCCCGAGGAAGAGAGAGAGGTTCTCATGTCGATACGCAGTTTCAAGACGCTCGCCGGATTAGGACTGACGGCGTCGGTCTTCGCGGGAGCGGCGCATGCCGCCTCGCTGCAGGAGGCGGCGACGCTCGCCTCCGCCGCCAGCGTCAAGACGCTGGAATTCGCCGGCGCCGGCCATTGGCGTCAATTCGGCCAGGCTCCGGTTCCCGGCGGCGATTGGCCGAAGTTCGACGTCTCCGCCTATAGCGCGGCGATCGACTTCGACAAGGCGGCCGAGCGCGTGCTCATCACCCGCTCGCAGACGCCCGACGGCCGCGCCCGTCCGGCCCCGGTCGAGCAGAAGCTCGAATGGTTCATCGTCGGCGACAAGGCCTGGAATGTCGCGCCGCCGCAGGGCGCGGCTCCGGGCGCCGCTCCGGTGGCGACGCCGGCTCCGGCCGCCGTGGACGAGCGCGTCGCCGAAATCTGGGCGACGCCGCAGGGCTTTCTGAAAGCCGCGCTCGCCAATAACGCGAAATCGGAGACCGCCGGCTCCGGCGTCGAGGTGTCCTTCGCCATTGGCGCGCGCCGCTTCGTCGGCACGATCGGCGCCGATAATCATGTGTCGGCGATCAAGACCTGGATCGACACGCCGGTGCTGGGCGACACGCTGATCGAGACGCATTTCTCGGGCTATAAGGATTTCGGCGGGCTGCATTTCCCGGCCGAGATTCATCGTAGCGAAGGCGGCCACGAGATTCTGCATGTCAATGTCGCCTCGGCCAAGGCCAATGGCGCGGTCGACATAGCGGTTCCCGCCAATGTCGCGAGCGCGCCCGCGCCTGTCGTTGCCGTGGCGTCCGAGAAGCTCGCCGATGGCGTCTTCTATCTCACTGGCGGCACGCATCACAGCCTCGCCGTGGAAGAGAAGGACCATGTCGTGCTGATCGAGGCGCCGTTGAGCGAGGAGCGCTCGATCGCGCTGATCCAGAAGATCGGCGAGATCATTCCCGGCAAGCCGGTGAAATATGTGGTCAACAGCCATGTGCATTTCGACCATTCGGGCGGTCTGCGCACTTTCGTCGACGCCGGCGCGACCATTGTGACGCAGGACATCAGCAAGGCCTATTACGAGAAGGCCTGGGCCGCGCCGCATACGCTGCGTCCCGATCGTCTCGCGGCCTCGAAGAAGGCGGCGAAGTTCGAGACCTATGAGCACAAGCACGCGCTCGGCGACCTGCATGCGATCGAGATTCATCACATCGCCGGCAGCGGCCATTCGGATGATCTCGCGCTCGTCTTTCTGCCGAAGGAGAAGCTCGTGATCGAGGCCGACGCCTATACGCCGGCCGCGGTCGGCGCGCCGCCGCCGGCGACGCCCAATCCGTTCTCGGTCAATCTCTACGACAATATTCAGAAGCTCCGTCTCGATGTCGAGCGTATCGCCGGCCTGCATGGGCGCGTCGCGACCATCGATGAGCTGCGCGTGGCGATCGGCCTGAAGAAAGCCGCCGCCAATTGAGAAAAAGCCCCGGCGGCGCGCTGGCGCGGTCGGGGCTCGCGGTCATTCCGAGCAGGAAGACGCCGGGCCTATAGGCCCGGCGTCTTTCGTTTTGTTCAGCCCATTCCGGCGGTCTTCAATATCGTTCGCGCATCGACGAGGGCGGCTTCGACGCCCTCGTTTCTGTCGAGCGCCTCGACGAGCTGCTTGAGGCAGTCGATCGCCGTCGGCTCGAAGAGGCGCTTGGTCGTCAGATTCTGCTCGCGTGATTCTTCGACGGCGCGCAGGATCGCACGGACATGGCGGAGCTTATCCGCCAGCGGCTCGCTGCTCGGCTGCTTCGCGGCCTCGTTTTCGGAATGGGAAGGGAGCGGACGCCGTCGGGCGGGCTCCTGCTTTGGATCATAATTGATCGATGGATCGTTTTTCTTGTTCATCGTCTATTTCACTGTGTCATTTTGGCGCGGTGATCGAGAGCTCCACAACGCAAGCCTCTCAAGGTGTTGAAGATACTAAATATTTTTACAGGGATGGAGAGTTTGTCGATTTCAAAATGAAACGTGCGCTCTATCCCGTTAACCTTAACGCAAGCGCTATGCCTCCAAATCCCACAAATGGAGGAAATATCGAAAATTACGCGAAATCAAAGACGCGAGGCGTCCCGAGCGACTGCGCCGTTTTGCGACATGCGCGAATAAAATACAATCTATAGTTGTGTAGCATCAGTATTTGCGCGAGGCGCCGGCGGCTTTTCGATCGATCGCCTGCGACAGCTCGGCGAGCAATTTGCGGTCCCCGGCCTTGCGCTCGATCTGGATGAAATCGACCGATCCCAATGGCGGCAGTCGCGCGTCCTCCTCGCAGGCGGCCAGCCCGCGCGGGATCAGCGTGCTGGCGTGCGCCATCATGCCGAGGCCTATGCCGGTCGCGGTGGCGAGGCCGTTGAGATCGCCGCTGGTGCAGGCGATGCGCCAGGGAACGGCGGCCTTCTCCAGCGCCGTCAGCGCCATGAAGCGCGTGATGCTCGGCGGCGGATAGAGCACGAGCTGCGCCTCGTCGTGACGAAACACCGGCTCCGTCGTCGCCGCTGTCCAGACGATGCGGTCGCTGAACACGAGCCGTCCCCGATCGCCATCCGGCCATCGCTTGCACAGCACGAGATCGAGCCGGCCTTCGTCGAAGGCCGTCAGCAGATGATTGCTGAGCGCGATGGTGAAATCGAGATCGACGTCCGGATGCGCCTCCATGAAGGGCCGGATGATGTCGCCGAGCCAGCCGATGGCGAGATCCTCGCAAGCGCCGAAACGCAGCGCGCGCCGCTTGGAGGATTGCCCGAAATGCCGTTTGGCGCGCGCGTTGGTCTCGAGGATGGAGCGCGCGAATTCCAGCATGGCGCGGCCATGCTCGGTCAGCGCGTTGGAATGCGTGTCGCGCTCGAACAGCTTCTGCCCGGCGAATTGCTCGAGCCGCTTCACATGCTCGCTGACGCTCGATTGCGAGAGGCCGAGCTGACGTCCCGCCTCGGAGAAGCTCCTCACCTCGGTGATCGCGACGAAAGTGCGCAGATGGATCGGATCGAGCATTGGCGCAGCCATCGGAATTTTCGATAGCTGTTATCTAATCATCGGCCATTCCGATTTGCAACGCTTCTGCGGATACTTGGTTTTGTAGAAAAATTTTCGCTTCGCCCTCGAAGGCGAGGCAGGAGGAGGAAACAATGTTCAAGAGCCGCCGTGATTTCCTGGGTTCCGCTGCTCTGGCGAGCGGGCTGGTGACATTCTCCAGCGTCGCCGAGGCGACCGACAAATATCTCGCCAAGGCCGGCGACGGCGGCTTCGGCCGTCAGGCGGTGGGACTGCCGCCGGGCGACGCCGTCGCCTATCACGATCCCAAAGAAGTCGCGGCCATGCCGGACTTCAAATTCTCGCTCGATGGCAATAAGCCGAAGGTCACTTCCGGCGGCTGGGCCAAGGAGGCGACGGTTCATCAATTCCCGATCAGCAAGGGCATCGCCGGCGTTCACATGTATCTCGAGCCCGGCGCCTCGCGCGAATTGCATTGGCACGCAATCGCGGCGGAATGGGCCTTCGTCATAGAGGGGCGCTGCCAGACCGTCGTGATCGAGCCGAGCGGCGCCAGCGAGATCAATAATTTCGAGCCCGGCGATCTCTGGTATTTCGCCAAGGGCCATGGCCATTCGATCCAGACGGTCGGCGACAAGCCCTGTCACTTCATCCTGTCCTTCGACAATGGCGCCTTCTCCGAGCACGGCACATTCTCCATCACCGATTGGATCGATGTGACGCCGAAGGAAATGCTCGGCCTCGAATTCGGCCTGCCGAAAGACCTGTTCGACGCTTTTCCCAAGGGCGAGGCCTATATTCAGTCCGGCCCGATATTGAAGGCCTCGGATGCGCTGGAGGCGCCCTGGCCGAAGGAGTCGACGCATAAGTTCCGCCTGCTGCGCGATCCGAAAGCCGCGCGTGATTTCGACGGCGGCAGCTTCCGCCTCGCGACGATCGACGAGTTCCCGGCGCAAAAGACCATGTCCGGCGGAATAATGACGCTGCCGCGCAACGGGCTGCGCAAGCTGCATTGGAACGTGAACGCCAATGAATGGCACTATTATCTGAAGGGCAGGGGACAGGTCGCGATCTTCGGCTCCGGCGGGCGCGGCAAGGTCGCCGAATTCGGACCCGGCGACGTCGCCTATATTCCGCAGGGCTTCGGCCATGCGATCCGCAACATAGGCGATGAGGATCTGGAGATCATCCAGACCTGGGACAATCCGAAATTCGAGGAGATCGACCTCGACAAATGGGTGCAGTCGAGCCCGCGCTATTTGCTCGGCAATAATTTCACCGGCGTGCCGGAGGCGACCATCTCGCAATTGAAGCGCGGCTGATCCTTCGACGAGACGGCGAGCCGTGCGCGGCTCGCCGCTTCGCCATTTTTGCGAATGGAATGGATGGCCCATGCTCGCCCATAGACGCAATTTTCTCGAGATCGCCGCCTGGGGAGCGGTCCATTTCTCGACTCTCGCCGTCGCCGTCTCGGCTGAGCGGCTGACCGTCAAATCCGCTCACGCCGCGGAGGCTCATGCGGCCCATGCGGCGACCGCCCCCGGCGCGACGATGGAGTTTCGCTTTCCGCTCGACGCCGGCCGTCCGCGCGTCGCCTCCGGCGGCTGGGCGAAGGAAGTCTCGGTGCGCGAGTTTCCGATCGCGCATAGCATGGCCGGCGTGCACGCCTTTCTGGACGCCGGCGGCTCGCGCGAACTGCATTGGCACGCCACCGCGGCGGAATGGGCGCTGGTGCTCGGCGGGCGTTGCCAGACCGTTGTCATCGATCCGAGCGGCGCGAGCGAGATCAATAATTTCGAGCCCGGCGATCTCTGGTATTTCGCCAAGGGCCATGGCCATGCGATCCAGACCATAGGCGACGCGCCCTGCAACATTTTGCTGGTCTTCGACGACGGCCGCTTCACGCCCGACGCCAGCGCTTTCTCCCTCACCGATTGGATCGATCTGACGCCCAAGGATCTCCTCGCGCAGGAATTCGGCGTTCCGAAGGATATTTTCGACGCTTTCCCGAAAGGCGAGACCTTCATTCAAGCAGGTCCGATCCTGCGTCCGGAAGATGCGCTCGAGGCGCCATGGCCGAAAGAGTCGACCCACAGATTCCGTCTGACCCGCGAGACGAAAGCCGCGCGCGATTTCGACGGCGGGAGCTTACGGCTGGCGACGGCGAAGGAGTTTCCGGCCTCGACGACAATGTCCGGCGGGATCATGACGCTGGAGCCCGGCGCGATGCGCAAGCTGCATTGGAACGTCAATGCCGACGAATGGCATTATTATTTGCGCGGCAAAGGCCAGGTCGCGATCTTCGGCTCCGGCGGACGTGGCAAGGTCGCGGAATTTCGGCCCGGCGACGTCGCCTATATTCCGCAGGGCTTCGGCCACGCCATTCGCAACATAGGCGACGAGCCGCTGGAGATCGTCCAGACCTGGAACAGCGGCGCCTTCGAGGAGATCGACCTCGATCAATTCGCGCGCGCTGCGCCGCGCCATCTGGTCGCCAATAATTTCTCCGGCGTGCCTGGCGCGACGATCGACGCGATGCGGAGACCACGCTCATGACAGCGTCGAAAGGCCGCGCATAGATTATGTCGCTTTCGGAGTATAGCGGAGCCGGGCCGGGCGCTGTGAAAGGCGTGTCCTATGCAGAAAATCTACAGCAAGGAGATCGTCGCCGCCCGCAAGGCGGCGCTCACGGAGGCGATCGTCGCGCTGAAGGCGCGCGGCGTCACGCCCAAGCTCGCCGCCGTGGTCTGCTCGTCCGATCCGGCGGCGCTGAGCTATGTCGCCGTCAAGCGCAAGCACGCTGAGGAAGTCGGCGCCGCTTTCGAGGGCGTCGATCTCTCGCATGCCGGCTCCTATGCGGATATAGCCGCGCATATGCGCGATCTCTGCGCGCGCCCCGATATTCACGGCGTCATCGTGGTGATGTCGTCCAAGCCCGAATTCGATGAGATCGACGTGACCAATCTCATTCCGGCGAATAAGGACGCGGATGGGCTTTCGGTCGGCAATCTCGGCGCGCTGCTGCAGAACGGGCCGCATCAGCGCTTCATCGCGCCGGCGACGCCGCGCGCCTGTATCGCCATGGCGGAGACGGAGGGGAAGCTCGCCGGCAAGACCGTCGCCGTCATCGGCCGCGGCCGCACGGTGGGCAAGCCGCTCGCCAATATGCTGGTCAACGCCGGCGCCACAGTGACGATCTGCCATTCGGCGACGCCGGACATTCCGAAATTCTCGCGCGCGGCGGATATCGTCTTTGTCGCGACCGGGCGTCCGCATTTCTTCGGGCGCGACTATTTCTCGGAAGGCCAGCTCGTCGTCGACGCCGGCGTCGGCTTCATCGACGGCAAGCTCGCGGGGGATGTGGAAGCGGCGGCGCTCGAGGATCTCGACATTCGCCTCACGGCGGTTCCTGGCGGCGTCGGACCTCTCACCTCGGTTCTCATATTGGAGAATCTTCTGCTGCTGATCGCGCATGCCGGAGAATGATTGCGACAATCGGTCCGATGCATTTACAGAAATTCGGCGCCACATTGATATGCATGGCGCCGGCCCTGCGATCCCGCCCGGGAGCTTACGGTAACATTCCGAGGCTCGAAGGTGCGCATCCGGGAGAGCAGGGGGCGTCGCCGAGAACGTCTTTGGTCCGCAACTTGCGTGTCGTGGCGGGAAGCTTCTTGAAACGAGGGGGATCCCGATGGCGTTCACCTTTATCTGCAACACCAGCGCCGTGAACGAAGGGGCGATGGGCCTCTTTCAGGCCGGCCGCAAGAGCGTCCTGCTGGTCTGGCCGGCCGGCGGCGAGCTGAAGGCTTTTCGCGGCCGTTGTCCACATGCCGACATGCCGCTCGACGAAGCGAGCTTCGACGGCAAGACCGTGCTCTGCAATTATCACAATTGGGGCTTCGACAGCGTCAACGGCAAATGCGTGACGCATCTCGTCCGCAACGCCCTGCATCCTTATGAGCTGAAGATCGAGGGCGACGAAATCCAGGTCGATCTCGGCCCGGCCAAGGTTGCGCGCGCGCCAGCGTGAGCCGCCGCCCGGCATTTTGGCAGGGTTGTTGCTTCAAATTCTGAAACAGGAGCGACAGCCGTGCCCGAGACGCGAAACATCACGACCGAGAAAGATTTCGAGCATCCGGTCGACGCAGTCTGGCGCGCCATGACGGATTCGGAATGGCTCGCCGTCTGGTTTTTCCCCAATGATATCCGGCCCGAGGTCGGACATTCCTTCACCATTTGGAGCCGCCCGATCGAGCGTTGGGATGGCGAGTTCCAATGCAAGGTGCTCGAGGTCGTCCCCGGCGAGAAGCTCAGCTTCCGCTGGAAGGGCGGTCATGAGGAGCTCAAGGGATTCGGTCATTACATGGATGTGACCGTCACCTGGACGATCTCCGCTCTGCCCGATGGCGGCACGCATTTCCACTTCATCCAGGAGGGCATCTCCACCGAGCCGACCTCCGACGCGCTCTATGACATCATGCTCAAAGGCGCGGACAGCGTGATGCGCAGCCTCGCCAAGCGCATTCCCGATCTCCTCGAGCACGAGCCCTGATCTTCGGGCGGCCTCGGACACGCCGGCTCGGCGACCGCCGTCCGGCGGCCGTGTTCCCGTCAGGCCCGCGTTGAATGTGACTGCGTGATCGCGGCGCTCTGGACGATGCGGCGCCGCCGGGGCCGAGGCTCCGGCGGCGCTGTCGTCTGTCGATGACTTGCGCGCCGCTATGGCGTAGCGCCACGTCAAAGCTTAAAAAGCCGGGCGCTCGTCTCGCGCACATCGACGAACCGGAGGGCAAATGGAGGAGATCGCCGCATCCATCGGCAATTACGTCGGCATTTCGGCGCCGACCGCCCGTCTCGCGATCGGTCATATTTTCGCGTTTCTGGAGAAGCGCGACGCGGCCATCGGCGCGGAGCTGATCGCGCGCGTTCCCGGCGGCCGCGAGACGGTCGAGGCGGCGCTCGCCGCGCCGCGCCGTGGCCTGCTCGGGCTGGCGCTCGGCGGCCTCGGGGCTCTGGTCGGGAAAAATCAGAAAGACGTGGTCGAGCTGACATCACGGCTGACCAGCATGGGCCTCTCCGCCGCGCAGCTGCAGAAGCTCGCCAAAGCGGTCTTCGTGCTCGCCGAGCAGGCGGTCGGCCGCCCCAAGCTGCAGACCATTACCGATACGATTCCGGGCTTCTCGAAATTTCTCTGGCCGAACGGCTGACGGAGCCGCTCGCCGCCCGTCGCGTCTTGGCGGGCGCAGGCGCAGCGGCCGCAGAGGCGGTGGGCGCAGCCTCCTGTCGGGGCGGCGTCGAGCCGGTGGCCATCAGATCGATTTCCGCGCGCTCCGCCTTTTGCAGAGGCGGAGCCGGATGCGATTCCACCGGCTGCAATTCCACCTGCCGAATCGTCGGCCTGGTCTCCTCGGCGGCGATCGCGGCCGGCTCGGTTCGCGTCGCGTCGAGATAGGCGCGTCCGGCGAAGAGCGGCGCGGCGAGCGTCGCTGTGACGAGAACGGCGCGCGCGAACGGCGATTTGCGCGGCGCGGCGGGCTCGCCGGCGCGCGCGGCCGATCGCGCCGCCAGAACGAGATCGCTGGCGGTTTGCGGCGAGGCCTTACGGAATCTCTCTCCGTCCGCGCGATAATTGCGGCCGACATGAAAGCGCATGGAAATTCAGTCCTGTTTGGTCTGGCAATGGTTGCGGAGCTTAAGGGACCAATGGTTAATTTTGATTCACCGTGAGACGCGCCGCCGGCGCCCCTACAGGCCGAGGCGTCCGGCCTTATATGACCGCCCATCGCAAACATGACGCTGGAGCGGCGACGCGATGACAGGAGACGTCCCGCAGAGCGTCGAACTATCGATTTGCGATCGGGAGCCGATCCATACGCCGGGTGCGATCCAGCCGCATGGCGTGCTTCTGGCCCTCGATCCGGACGATATGCGCATCGACCAGATCGCGGGCGACACGCAGGCGCTGCTCGGCGCCTCGCATAGCGCTCTGCTCGGCCAGAATGTGGAGGCGCGGCTCGGCGCGGTGGCGGCGACGCGGCTGACGCGCATCCTCGCCGACGAGGGGCCGCGCTCCTGCTTCGCCTTCGAGACGGAGGCGAGCGACGGTGCGGTCGCGCTCGAGGGCGTCGTCCATATAGGCGATGGCGTCATCCTCATCGAGCTGGAGCCGCGCCGCGCCGACGTCGAGCGCGATCCGCTCGGGCTCGTGCAAAAAATGCTCGCCGCGACGGCGTGCGCCGAGACCATAGAGGCCTATGCCGAGGCCATTGCGCGGGAGACGGCGAAGGCGACCGGCTTCGACCATGTGATGGTCTATCGCTTTCTGCCGGACGACTCGGGGAGCGTCATCGCCGAGACGGCGGCGGAGGGCTGCGATTCCTATCTCGGCCTGCGCTTTCCGGCCTCCGACATTCCGCAGCAGGCGCGCAAGCTCTATGTGACCAATTGGCTGCGTCTCATACCGGACGCGCGCTACACGCCGGCGCCGATAGAGCCGGCGCTCTCGCCTTCGACCGGCCGTCCGCTCGATCTCAGCTGCAGCATTTTGCGCAGCGTCTCGCCCGTGCATTTGCGCTATCTCGCCAATATGGGCGTGCGCGCCTCCATGTCCGTGTCGATCGTCGTCGGCGGCGAGCTGTTCGGTCTCGTCGCCTGTCACCATCGCACGCCGCATTTCCTCGATCTGCGCCGCCGCGCCGCCTGCGAGCTGTTCGCGCAGATGATCTCGCTCGAGTTTCAGAGCCGTCTCGAGGGTGAGACGTCAAAGCGGCGCATGCGCGCGGGCGAGGTGCAGAGCCGTCTCGTCGGCGCCATGTCCGGCCGCGGCGACCTCGCCGGCGCGCTGCTCGGCGGACAGCCCAATCTGCTCGATCTGATCGAGGCGGACGGCTGCGCGGTCTGCATCGATGGCGAATGCGTGACGCTCGGCCGCGCGCCTTCCGCCGCGCAGATTGGCGCGCTGGTCGGCTGGATTCACGAGCATGCGCAGCAGGGCGTGCTCGCGACCGACCGCCTGCCGCTCTCCTATGCGCCGGCGGAAGCCTATTGCGACGTCGCCTCCGGCGTGCTCGCCATCGCCGTCTCGCGCGCGCCGAAGGACTATGTGCTGTTCTTCCGCGGCGAGCTGCGGCAGGTCGTGCGCTGGGCTGGCAATCCGGCCAAGGCGGTGGAGGCGGATGGCGAGACGCTGACGCCGCGCGCCTCCTTCGAGGCCTGGGAGGAGACGGCGCGTCTGCAATCGCGCGCCTGGAGCGACACGGAAATCGAGATCGCGCGTTCGCTGCGCTCGTCGATCCTCGAGGTCTTCGTCCATGCGCTCGATCTCGCCCTGCGCGAGCGGCAGACGGCGCAGGCGCGTCAGGATTTTCTGATGGCCGAGCTCGAGCATCGCGTGAAGAACACGCTCTCGGTGATTCAGTCGCTGGTGCGCTTCACGGCGCGCTCCTCCGCTTCGCTCGAGGAGTTCAACGCGACATTGCAGAGCCGGCTGCTGATGATGGCGCGCGTGCAAAATCTGCTCACGCAGAGCCGATGGGAAGGCCTGTCGATCCGCGCCATCGTCGAGGACGAGCTCGCGCCCTTTCGCCAGGCGGCGGAGAACGCCTGCCATATCAGCGGCGAGCCGATCGCCTTGAAGCCCAAGGCGGCGCTCGCCGTCAGCATGGCGATCCACGAGCTCGCCACCAACGCCGCCAAATATGGCGCGCTCTCCACGCCGGGCGGCATGGTGCGCATCGATTGGCGCCGTCGCCGCGAGAAGGGCGCGGAGAACGTCGAGCTGAGCTGGAAGGAGAGCAAAGGCCCGAAGGTCGCGCCGCCGGAGCGCTCCGGCTTCGGGCGCATGCTGATCGAGCGCACGCTGGCGATCGATCTCGGCGGCGCGGCGGAGCTGAGCTTCGCCGCGAGCGGCGTCCAATGCCGCTTGCGCATTCCTGTCTCGCAGATCGCCTTCGCCAAGGGGCCGCGCGAGAGGGAGAAGCAGTCGCAAGGCGGAAGCGCCTGCGAGCCGCCCCCGCGAGCCCTGTCGCATCGCCGCGTTCTGCTGGTCGAGGACGCCGCGCTCGTCGCGCTCTCCGTCCGCGAGCTGCTGGAGGAATGGGGTATGGAGATCACGCATAGCTGCGCCACTGTCTGGGACGGCCTGCGCGCGGCGCTGCGGCCCGATTTCGACGTCGCTCTGCTCGACATAGATCTGGACGGCGAGCCGGTATGGCCGGTCGCCGATGCGCTGGCCCAGGCGCATGTCCCTTTCGTCTTCACCACGGGCTTCGAGAGCCGCATCGTGACGCCCGCGCGCTTCGCCGGCCGTCCCGTCGTCACCAAGCCCTATGCGCCGGAGAAGCTGGTGGGCGCTCTCTCGCGCGCAATGACGCAAGAGGCCTCGACACGCGCGGCCTCGCGGCGGCAGGCGTCGCGCGCGTGAGCGCCGCGGGCGAGATCGTCTCGCCGGCGCGAGCGGCGCTGCGCAACGCGACACGGGCGGCGCATCTGCGGCTGCATGCGCATCCCACGCTGGCGGCGCTCGCCGCGGGACGGATCGCGTCGTCGCAATATATGCGTTTGCTGGCGCGGCTCTACGGATTTCATCTGCCGTTCGAGCGCGCCCTGATCGAGGCCGCGCTCGGACATGGCGTCGATCTGCGCATCGACGCCCGCGCGCATCTCCTCACGCGCGATCTTTTCGATCTCGGCGCGAGCGGCGAATTCATCGCGCATCTGCCCCTGGCCGAAGCGCCGGCGCTCGGCGGGCCGGGCGAGTGGCTCGGCGCGCTCTATGTGCGCGAAGGATCGAGCCTCGGCGCGGCCTTTCTCGCCGCCGCGCTCGATCCGCTGCTCGGCGCAGGGTGCGCGCGCGGCCGACGCTTCCTCTCCGGCGGCGAGACGGAGGATTGGCGCCTCTGCTGCGCGGCGCTGGAGGCGGGCGCGGCGCGCGGCCTGCTGCCGGCGATGATCGACGGCGCGCAGGCGAGCTTTCACGCGCTCGAGCATTGGCTCGCCGATCAGGAATAGACGCGGTTCATTGCGCCACGACGGCGACGATGCGCGCCGGCCCGCCTGTGCCGCCGGAAATCTTCATCGGCAGAGCGAAGACAATGGCGCCGGTCGCCGGCAATTTGTCGAGATTGTCGAGATTCTCGAGCCCGGCGGCGTCGGCGCCGGCGACGATTCGATGCACCAGAAAATCCTGCGACGGCCCATTATCGACGCTCGCCGTATCTATGCCGATGAGCTTGGCGCGGCGATCGACGACGAGCAGCGCCGCCGCCTGCGCGCCATAGCCGGGGAAATGCAGATGCGTGGCGTCGCCGGGCGTATCATCGCCGAGATAGGCCTTGCGGTCGCTCCAGCGCGCGCTCCAGCCGGTGCGCAGCAGCACGATCGTGCCTTGCGGAATGCGCCCATGCGCTCCCTCCCATTCGGCGATGTCTTCCGGCGTCAGCGTGTAATCTGGATCGGCGGCGGCCTTGGCGCTCACATCGATGACGAAGGCCGGCCCGACGAAGCGATCGACGGGAATTTCGGCGCTGGTCCAATGGCCTCGAGCGAAATGCAATGGCGCGTCGAGATGCGTGCCGCCATGCTCGGGCGAGCAGAAGCTGTTCGCCGCATAGAAATAGCCGCGCTCGGTGAGGCCGTTGTGCAGCGATTTGAGCTCGAAGCCCGAGGGCGAGGTCGGCCAATAAATGGTTTTGGCGTCGAAGGAATGGGTGAGATCGACGATGGTCGATTTGGAGAGATCGAGGCTCTGGCCGAAGGCCGGCGCCGCGATCAGGGTTGAGAAAACGGCGGCCAGGACCAAGCCGCGGATCGGGTGATGCGCCATCGATCGATCTCCTCGCGAAAGAGGAGCGATCCTGCCATGCGCGAAAGCTCCGGCTCAATCGTGTGGAGGCCGGAGCGATCCCGTCAGGGCTCGAGGCTGCGCCAGCGGAACAGCAGGCCGGCCGTCAGCCCGCCGAGCAGCGGCGCCGCGAAGAACAGCCAGAGCTGTTCCAGCGCCTTGCCGCCGACGAACACCGCCGGGCCGAGCGAGCGCGCCGGATTGACGGAGGTGCCCGTCACGCGAATGAGCGCGATATGGATGACGACGAGCGCGAGGCCGATGGCCACGCCCGCCGAGGCGGTGCCGCCATTGGTCGAGGTCGCGCCAAGGATGACGACCAGAAACAGGAATGTGCCGACGAATTCCGCCAGAAAGGCCGAGGTCGTCGAAATATTGCTCCATCCATTCTGACCGAGGCCGGCGACGGCGACGTCATATCCGCCTTCGCGGCCTTTCAATATCGCGTAGAGGATCGCCGCGCCCGCGATGGCTCCGAGACATTGCGCGATGATGTAGCCGATCAGATTGAGCGTCGAGAGCCGCCCCGCGGACCAGACGCCGATCGAGACCGCCGGATTGATGTGGCAGCCCGAGACCGGCCCTATGCCATAAGCGAAGGCCGTCACTGTGAGGCCGAAGGCGAAGGCGATGGGCAGCACGGCGAGCGGGCCGATCCCTTGCGTCGAGCTCAGCACGCCGCCGAGCTCGCCGAGCGTCACCGAGCCGCATCCGAGCAGCACCAGAGCGCCTGCGCCGATCGCCTCGGCGACATATTTCTTCATTGTCATTCCGCACCTGTCATTTCGTGAAAATCTAATCCGCATCTTGTAAAAGTCGGATCGTCGTCGAAAATCAGCATCGCCGATGAACTGGAAATGAATAATCGCGCGGCGCTCGATGGGAGGAAACGGAATGTCGGGCTCTTCTTCCGCTCTGACGCATTCGCTCGATGTTTCGGCGTCGGCGCAGGGGCCGCTTTCGGGCGCGCGCTTCGTCGTCAAGGAGAACATCGACGTCGAGGGCCTCGTCTCCGCCAATGGTCAGCCGACATGGGCGGCGACTCATGCGCCCGCCGCGATGAACGCGCCCGTCGTCGATCGGCTGCTCGCTTGCGGCGCGCGGCTGGTCGGCAAGGCGCATATGGACGAGATGGCCTATAGCCTGCTCGGCGCCAACGCCCATTACGGGACGCCCGTAAATCCCGCCGCGCCGGATCGCCATCCGGGCGGCTCCTCCTCCGGCTCGGCGGCGGCTGTCGCGGCGGGCCTCGCCGATTTCGCGCTGGGCACGGATACGGCCGGCTCCTGCCGCGCGCCGGCGGCCTTTTGCGGAATTTACGGATTTCGCTCCTCGCATGGCGCGATTTGCGTGAATGGCGTCGTTCCGCTCGCCGCCTCGCTCGACGTCATCGGCTGGTTCGCGCGCGATATCGATCTCATGGCGCGGGTCGGCGACGCGCTGCTGCCGCGCGATCTCACGCAAGGCGCATTCGACGAGGCTGTCTTCCTCGACGAGACTTTCGCGCAATGCGACGCCGAGACCGCCGCCGCCATGGCGCCGGCGCGCGCCATCGTCGCGCAAGGATTTTCCGAGCGAGACGCGGCGCTGGGCGAGGAATTCTGGGCCGAGTCGCTGCGTCATTTCCGCAATCTCCAGGCCTATGAGGCCTGGGGCGCGCATGGCGCCTGGATCGCGGCCGCGCGGCCGCAATTCGGTCCCGGCATTGCAGAGCGTTTCGACATGGCGTCGAGAGTGACGCCTGCCGCCAAAGCCGAGGCCGACGCTTTTCGTCGCGATGGGCGCGCGCGTGTCGCGGCCATGTTCGGCGAGAACAGCCTCATCGTCGTTCCGACGACGCCTTTCGTCTCGCCGCGGCTGGGCGAGAGCGAGGAAGCGCTCGACGCCAAGCGCTATCAGATGTTCCGCACCTTTCTCTTCGCCAGCTTCTTCGGCCTGCCGCAGATCAGCGTTCCGCTTTCGCGGCCCGCGGGCGCGCCGCCGCTCGCGATTTCGTTGATCGGCCCGCGCTGGTCGGACCGTCGGCTGATCGCCGCGGCGCGGGGACTTTCGGGGCTGTAGCCTTTTCCGCCAGCACATTGTCGACGCCCCAGCGGAACAAGAGCGCCAGCACCGGCTCCAGCGAGCGGCCGCGCTCGGTGAGGCTGTATTCCACGCGCGGCGGCACTTCTGCATAGACGTGGCGCGAGATCATGCGATCGCGCTCGAGATCGCGCAATTGCTGCGTGAGCGTGCGCTGCGTGATCGTTTTCAGCAGCCGCTGCAATTCGGAAAAGCGCTTGGTTCCATCGGCGAGACGGAACAGGATCGACGGCTTCCATTTGCCGCCGATGATATCCATCGCGCCCTCGATCGGGCATTCGTCATATTCTACGTGGCGCTGCTTGCGCATGGGTTGGTATCCAATATTGCTGTATGGGCGGCATATGTCAGTATATGCGAAATTTCTGCGTACTTCACCAATGAAAAGCGTTCCGCTACCTTCGCGTCGTCTTTGATCCTAGAGGAGCGCGACACGCTATGACCAACGCAATTTCTCCCGAACTCTATTGGACCGTGCTGACCGCCGGCCTCGCCTCGGTCTTGTGGATTCCCTATATTCTACAGCGCATTTTGCAGCTGGGACCGATCGAGGCCTTCCGCGATCCGTTGCATGACGTCGCCACCAAGGCGCCCTGGGCGCAGCGCGCCAAGAGCGCCCATACGAATATGATCGAAAATCTCGTCGTCTTCGCCGTGCTCGCATTGACGATTCAGATCATCGGCGGCGGCACGTCGGCGACGGCGCTCGCTGCGCTCTTGTTCTTCGCCTCGCGCGCGGCGCATTATGTCGTCTACACGCTGGGCCTGCCGTGGGTGCGCACGCCGATGTTCCTCATCGGCTTCTTCTGTCAGCTCACGCTGCTCTTCGCTGTTCTGGCGCGTGGGTGACATTTCCCGTCATTGCGAGCGGAGCGAAGCAATCCAGAGTCGTCGGGCGGCCCCTGGATCGCTTCGCTTCGCTCGCGATGACCGCTTTTTTTGGCGGCCTCAATCCGATCCATGCTCCACCGACAGCAGCTTCAAAATGCGTTTCGACAGCGAATCCCGCACGGCGCGATAGGACTCCATGATCGTCTCGCGCGAGCCGCTGGTCGCGGTGGCGTCGAGCGTCGGCCAATAGACGACATCGACCGCCATAGCGCGCGTGAATTCCAGCGCCTTGTGATGCGATTCCGGCGACAAAGTGACGATGAGATCGAAGTTGGAATCTTCCAAATCCTCGAAAGTGTGCGGCTTGTGGCGGGAGATGTCGACGCCGATCTCGTCCATCGCGGCTATGGCGAAAGGGTCGCTCTCGCCGCGCTTCAGCCCTGCGGAGGCGAAATAGATCTCGCGGCCGAAATAGTGACGCCCCAGCGCCTCCGCCATGGGCGAGCGAACGGCGTTCTGCGTGCAGGCGAACAGCACGGCGCTCGGCCGCGATAGGGGTCCGCCTCCCTCCGGCATGGGCTCAGCCCTTCCAATGCAGGGCCGTGACCAGCGTGAAGAGGCGGCGCGCGGTGTCCGAGTCGCAGTCGATCTTGCCCTTCAGCCGTTCGGCGAGCAGGGCCGCACCTTCATTGTGCAGCCCGCGCCGGCCCATGTCGATCGCCTCGATCCGGCTCGGCGTCGCGGTGCGGATCGCGGCGTAATAGGTCTCGCAAACCAGAAAATAATCTTTCAGCAGGCGCTTGAAGGGCGTCAGCGACAAAATATGCGTGACGATCGTGGCGCCGGCTTCGTCGCGCACGTCGAAGACGAGCTTGGCGTCATGCAGGGCGATGACGAGGGCGTAAGGCCCGCCGTCATGCCCTTCCAGCGCGAAGCTGTTGTCCTCGATGAGATCATAGATGGCGATGGCGCGCTCATGCTCCTGATCCGCCGTGCCGCGCCCGATGGATGCCTCATCGAGCGTGACGGAGATCAGCCGCTTGGTCGCGCTTGTCGACACCTCACGCCCCGCGCTGATCGAGGCGCACGGCCACAGAGCGCGCATGCGCCTGAAGCCGCTCGGCGTCGCCGAGAGCGACGGCGGCGGGGCCGATCTCCTTCAGCGAGGCGGCGTCGCATTTCAGGATCGACGTGCGCTTCACGAAATCCAGCACGCTGAGGCCCGACGAGAATCGCGCCGAGCGCGCCGTCGGCAGAACGTGATTGGAGCCGCCGACATAATCGCCGATCGCCTCGGGCGTATAGGCGCCGATGAAGATGGCGCCGGCGTTGCGCACCTTCGCCGCTAATTCCTCGGCGTCTTCCGAGACGATCTCCAAATGCTCGGCGGCGATGCGGTCGGCGAGCGGAATGGAGTCGGCGAGGCTCTTGGTCACAATGATCGCGCCATAGTCGCGCCAGCTCTTGGAGGCGATCTCGAAGCGCGAGAGCGTCGCCAGCTGGCGCTCCACGGCGGCGGCGGTCGCCTCGGCGAAGGAAGGATCGTCGGTGATGAGGATCGACTGCGCCGATTCGTCGTGCTCCGCCTGGGCGAGCAGATCGATCGCCACCCAATCGGGATTGGCGGTCTTATCGGCGAGCACGAGAATTTCCGAGGGGCCGGCGATCATGTCGATGCCGACGAGGCCGAAGACGCGGCGCTTGGCGGCCGCAACCCAGGCGTTGCCGGGGCCGACGATCTTGGCCACGGGGCGAATGGTCTTGGTGCCATAGGCCAGCGCAGCGACGGCCTGCGCGCCGCCGACGCGATAGACCTCGTCGACGCCGGCGCGCTTGGCGGCGGCCAGCACCAGCGGGTCGATCACCCCATGCGGGGCGGGGACCACCATCACCAGCCGATCGACGCCGGCCACCTTGGCCGGCACGGCGTTCATCAGCACGGAGGAGGGGTAGGAGGCGGTGCCGCCCGGCACATAGAGGCCGACCGATTCGAGCGCGCTCCAGCGCCAGCCGAGCTCGACGCCGGCCTCGTCCTTATAGCGCAGGTCCTGCGGCCGCTGGCGCTCGTGGAAGGCTTTGATGCGGGCGTGGGCGAGATCGAGGGCGGCCAGCGTCTCCTTCGGCACCTTGGCCTCGGCCGCGTCGATTTCCGCTTTCGTCAGGGCGATGCCGGTCTGCGCGAGGTCGATATGGTCGAAGCGCTTGGAATAATCGATGAGCGCCTCGTCGCCGCGGGCGGCCACATCCTCGATAATGCCGCGGACGGTGTCGTCGACGTCCTGGGCGGCCTCGCGCTTCGTCGCCAGCAGCGCGGTGAAGCGCTCCTCGAAATCCGCCGCCGACGCATCCAATCGCCAAGTCATGTTCTTCTCCAACCGGTATTTCCGGTTGTCATGACCCTCCCTCGCCGTCTTCGTCAAGCTCATGTGACGGACAGGCCTTCGCGGCCCAGCGCGGTCCGAGGTCCTGGAGGCGGGCCTCGACGCATTCCACATCGAGCGAAATCGCCGCGCCGCCGGCGAAAACCAGCGTGACGACGCCCCCCGGCGGCTCGACGGCGGGCTCGAAAGTGACGGCAAGAAGATCCAAAATCGCTTCGGGCTCGGCGCGGGGGATTTTGAGCTGGCGCACCCGCCGCACCCCGTCGAAATGGACGCCGGAATGGCAGCGCTCGCGTTTGCCCTGCTCGGCGGCGGCCCAATCATAGCGGCAGCCGAGAAAGGCGAAGCGCCGCTGCTCGGGCAGAAAGGCGATGTCGCCGACGCGGACCAGCGCGTCCTGAAGCAAAGCGGAGAGGCAGGAGAGGTCCTCGGCGTCCATTGCCTGGAGCCTCAGACCATCGGACTGTGGCGATGACGAGCGCTTGAACATGGAGTGGGCCTCCTGTTCGAGCATATGGCGAGCGCCGTTTCGCTGCGCAACCGCGCCGCTGAGGCGATGGCGGACGCCGAGTGGAAGTTTGCCGCGTGGTTTCAAAAGAGTGACCCCTGGTCGCCGCCGCCCTTGTCTTTTCCGCGCTTCGGCCGTGCGGCAGGGGCCGGAGCGGGAGGCGGCGCATCCCCATCCGCCTGCGCGGCGACATGGCCGTCGGAAAATTGCACATCCAGCCTTTGGCCCGGCGCGACGTCCGACGCCTGCCGCAGCAGCGCGCCCGTCTCGTCGCGCACCAGAGCGAAGCCGCGCGCCAGCACCTGCTCATAGCCGAGCGTCATGCGCAGCTGGTCGAGCCGGTCGAGCCGCGCCTTCCGCTCGTCGAGGATGCGGATGAAGGCCGAGCGCAGCCGCTGCTCGGCATGGTCGAGGCGCCTTTGCGCGCCTTCGGCCTCTCGGCGGGAGAGGGCGAGGCGGGCGGCGAGGCCCTGCCGCAGGCGCGCCTGGAGGCCCTTCAGCCGCTCGGAGGCGCGCGCCAGCTCCGCCTGCGGCGAATGGCGGGCCAGCACATGGGAGACGCGCGAGAGCGCGAGGCGGCGGCCGTCCAGCGCGCGGCGCAGATTGCCGCGCAGCCGCTCGCCGGCGCGATCGGCGCGCTGGGCGGGCGCGAGCAGCAATTGCGCCCCCGCCGGCAGCACGCGCTGCAGAGAGGCGAGCTGCCGGCGATTGGCGTCCAGAAGCCGCCGCTCCGCCCCGGCGAGGCGGCGGGCGAGCGTCGCCGTATGCTCCACTAGCTCGGCGCGCACCGGCACGCATTTTTCCGCCGCGCCCGTGGGCGTGGGGGCGCGCAGATCGGCGACGAAATCGATGAGCGTGGTGTCGGTCTCATGGCCGATCGCCGAGACCAGCGGAATGGCGCTCGCCGCCGCCGCGCGCACCACGATTTCCTCATTGAAGCCGAACAAATCCTCGAGCGAGCCGCCGCCGCGCGCGACGATCAGCACATCCGGCCGCGGAATTGCCCCGCCCACGGGCAGAGCGTTGAAGCCATCTATCGCCGCGGCGACCTCTGCGGCGCAGGTCTCGCCCTGCACACGCACCGGCCAGACCAGCACGCGGCGCGGAAAACGATCCAGCAGCCGGTGCAGAATATCGCGAATCACCGCGCCGGTCGGCGAGGTGACGACGCCCACGACGAGGGGCAGAAAGGGCAGGGGCTTTTTGCGCTCGGCGTCGAACAGCCCCTCGGCGGCGAGGCGCTTGCGCCGCTCATCCAGCAGCGCCATCAGCGCGCCGGCGCCGGCCGGCTCCAGCGTCTCGATGACGATCTGATAGGAGGATTTGCCCGGAAACGTGCTGATCTTGCCGGTGGCGACGACCTCGAGCCCCTCCTGCGGCTTCACGCGCAGGCGCAGGAAGGTCATCTTCCAGATCACGGCGTCGAGGCGGGCGTTCTGGTCCTTGAGGCTGAAATAGACATGGCCGGAGGAATGCGGTCCCCGATAATTGGTGATCTCGCCGCGCACGCGCACATGGCCGAAGCGATCCTCCACCGTGCGCTTCAGGGCATTGGCGAGCTCGGAGACGGAGAGCTCCGGCACATTCGGCCCGGCGGCGATCGGCGGGGCGGGATCGTCGGCCTCTGGGGCGGGGGATTTGGCGGGACGCTTGGCCATGAGGGAGATATGGCCGATTTTGCGCCGTCTCGCGAGGGGGCCTCGGCCCTCGTCCAGAGGATTGCGCGGGCTTCCGCAAAAAGAAAAGGCGCGAGGCTCTCGCGAGCCGCGCGCCCTAAGGCTTCGGAGAAGCGCTTCCGATCAGTATTTGCGGACCAGCGGGCCAGGAGGCGCCATCAGCATCGGCGGCGGCGCCATCAGCGCGTAGCGGAAGCCGAGGCGAATGTCGTGCGAGGAGACGTCGAAATACTGGCGCTCGCCCGCGCAGCCGGCGGCGGCGCAGCCGATCACATTGGTCTGGAACCTGCCCATGTCGAGATAGCGATAGCCGAGCTCGACCTTGAAATTGGGCGTGACGCTATAGGCGAGGCCCGCGCCGACGGCCCAGGCGAAATTGGCGCGGCTCGAATCCCGGGCGGCGCCATAGCCGCCGGTCTGGGGTCCGTAATCGGTGAGATTGTCGAGCCAGTTCACGGCGACGCCGACGCCGCCGCCGACATAGGGCGTTATGCCCCACCAGGTTCCGAGATCGACATAGCCATTGGCGAGAAAGACGGCCGCGCGATGCTGCGCATTGTAGATATCCTGGCAGCGCGCGCCGACGAATCCGCAATTGGCGGTCCAAATGTCGGTGTAGCTTTGCGTCGAGCGATAATTGGAGGCGGTGCGATATTCGCCGGTTACATCGGCGCGAAACCAGCTGTTGAACTGATAGCCGACGCCGGCGCCGATGAAGGCGCTGTCGCCGATCGAACGCTGCTCGAATTGCGGGGCGATCACCGTCACGGTCGGACTGAAGGTCGAGCGCAGATCGGAAATCTGATTGATGCCGACGCCGACGTCGCCGCGCAGATACCAGCCGCCGAAATCGGCGGGCGGCGGCGGCTCCACGATCGGCGGAGGCGGCGGCAGCAGCAGATCGGCGGCGAATGCGCCCGTGGTCATTGTCATGGCGGAAGCGAACGCGGCCGCTATGAAGAGGGCTCTCGTCTTGCCCATTTATGTCTTCCCTTCACGATAGAGGACCGCGGCGCGGACCCTTGGCGCTACGCCAATGTGAAGGAAGATTGAGCGAGAACGCTTAAAGTGGAGTTAACCTTACTGGCGATGTACCTACGTGAGCTGCAGGTGGCGAATAGCGAGTAGCGAATAGCAAATCGGCTACTCCCTACTCGCTACTCGCTCGAAACGTCACGCCGCCTCCGCCCGCGTGAGCGCGTCGCAAATATCGTCCACGACGCTGCCGACGATCTCCGGATCGTCGCCTTCGCCCATCACGCGAATGACCGGCTCTGTGCCCGAGGGGCGGATGACGAGACGGCCCGAGCCCTCGAGGCGGCGGCGGCCCGCCTCGATCGCCGCGACGACGGGCGCCTGCTCCAGCGAACGCGCGCCGCGCGCCCGCACATTTTTGAGCACTTGCGGCAGCGGCTCGAAGCAGCGGCACACTTCGCTCACATTGCGATTCAGCTTCTTCACCGCGGCGAGCGCCTGCATGGCGGTGACGAGGCCGTCGCCGGTGGTGCCGTAATCGGAGAGGATCACATGGCCCGATTGCTCGCCGCCGAGATTGTAACCGAGCTCGCGCATGCGCTCGATCACATAGCGGTCTCCGACGGCGGTGCGCTCGAGATTCAAGCCGAGCCCCTGCAAATGGCGCTCGAAGCCGAGATTGGACATGATGGTCGCGACGACGCCGGGCTTGGCGAGCAGCCCCTCGTCGCGCCAGCTGCGCGCGACCACCGCCATCAGCTGATCGCCGTCGATCACATGGCCGAGCTCGTCGACCATGATGACGCGATCGGCGTCGCCGTCGAGCGCTATGCCGACATCGGCGCGCATCTCGCGCACCTTGTCGCGTAGCGCTTGCGGGGCGGTCGAGCCGACGTCGCGATTGATGTTGAAGCCGTCTGGCTGGTCGCCGATGGTGATGACCTCGGCGCCGAGCTCCCACAGCGCTTCCGGCGCGACCTTATAGGCGGCGCCATTGGCGCAATCGAGCACGACGCGCATCCCCTCGAAGCTCATGTTCCGCGGCAGCGTGCGCTTGGCGTATTCGATATAGCGGGCGCGCACATCCTCGACGCGCTTGGCGCGGCCGAGCTCGTGCGGCCCGGCGAGCCGGCTGGTCAGATCGCGGTCGAGCAGCTTCTCGATCTCCGCCTCGGTCTCATCGGAGAGCTTATAGGCGTCCGGGCCGAACAGCTTGATGCCATTGTCCTCGTAGAGATTGTGCGAGGCCGAGATCATCACGCCGAGATCGGCGCGCATGGAGCGCGTCAGCATGGCGACGGCCGGCGTCGGCATGGGGCCGAGCAGCAGCACCTCCATGCCGACGGAGGTGAAGCCGGCGACCAGCGCATATTCGATCATATAGCCGGAGAGCCGCGTGTCCTTGCCGATGACGACGCGGTGGCGCCTCTCGCTGTCACGATTGAAGACGAGGCCGGCGGCCTGGCCGACCTTGAGGGCGAGCTCGGGCGTGATCTTCTGATTGGCGCGTCCGCGAATGCCGTCGGTGCCGAAATAGCTGCGCGTCATTGCTTGTCGTTCTCCGGGAAACGGCGGGGCGGCGACGCCCGAAAGGCGCGAGAGTCGCCGCCGCGCCAACTCGACCTCGAGATTGTGGGCGTTTTCGGTCCAAACGCCGACCCTGCGGGCATGATCGGAAAAGGATATGAAGAAATATCGTCATCCATACTGGCCGCTTCCATCGCCTTTCGCGTCCTGTGGTTAATGCGTATTCCCGAACGCGGCCCGGAACGCGCCGCGCCGCCGCTTCGCTCTGCGAGCGGACGGGGCTATGTTCGTGCAAGCTAACATGATCCGGGGGGCTCGATGAAGGTCGTCATCTATCATAATCCCGCCTGCGGCACGTCTCGCAAGGTGCTGGCGCGGCTGAAGGAGGCCGGGCTCGAGCCCGAGATCGTGCAATATCTGAAAACGCCGCCGGACCGAAAGACGCTGAAGGCGGTGCTGAAGCAGATGGGCAAGGGCGTGAGGGACATACTGCGCAAGCGCGGCACGCCCTATGAGGAGCTCGGCCTCGGCGATCCTTCGGTGAAGGACGAGGCGATTTTCGACGCGATCGAGAAGAATCCGATTTTGATCGAGCGGCCGATCGTCGTCATCGGCGACAAGGCCGTGCTGTGCCGCCCGCCGGAGGCGGTCGAAGCGCTGCTCGCGTGAGCGGTCCGATCGGCGCGGCGACGTTCCTCGCCTATATCGGCGCCGCCTTCGCCGAGATCGGCGGCTGCTTCGCCTTCTGGGCCTGGGCGCGGCTCGGCAAATCGCCGCTCTGGCTCGCGCCGGGCGCGCTGTCGCTCTTTGCTTTCGCGTTTTTGCTCACGCGCGTCGAGGCGGAGGCGGCCGGCCGCGCCTATGCCGCCTATGGCGGCGTCTATATCGCCGCCTCGCTGCTCTGGCTGTGGACCGTGGAAGGCGTGTGGCCGGATCGCTGGGACGTCGCCGGCGCGGCGTTCTGCCTCGCGGGGGCGGCGTTGATCCTCCTCGGCCCGCGTGCTGGATAGTATGAGACGCTATCTCATTGATTGCGCGGAATCACGATGATGAACTCCCGGTTGCCGGCAGTTAGAGTCCGCCTCGTGATTCGTTCGCGTGCGTAGCGGAGACGCCATCATGGATTTGTTCGTGGTACTTGTTTCGATCGGCTGCGGCTTCTGGGCGGGCTACACTTTCCGGGAGCATATTTCGAGACGGCGCAGAATGCGTTGGCAGGCCGAGCAGCGTCTGGGGGCGAGGGCCTTCTATAGCGCCGTGTTCTGAAAAACATGGCCGTCGACAAAAAAGCCCGGCCCTTTTGGGGCCGGGCTTTTCCAATTCGAACCCGCTTCGATCACACCGGATGCGGCTCCAGACCGCCCGCGTCCGGCTCCGGCGAAGGCCGGGTGCGGCCCGTCGACGGCACCGGCGAGGGGCGGGCCGGCGGCGCGGCCGGCGGCAGATCCTCGCGCACGGGGCGCTTCCCTTGCAGCAGGCCGATCAGCTCCTCGCCGGTCAGCGTCTCGAACTCCAGCAGGCCATTGGCCAGCACGTCGAGGTCGGCGCGCTTCTCGGTGAGGATGCGCTTGGCGTCGTCATAGCCTTCCTGCACCAGACGCCGCACCTCCGAGTCGATCGTCTGCTGCGTCGCCTCGGAGAGCGTCTGCGTGCGGCCCATCGAATAGCCGAGGAACTGCTCCTGCTGCGGCTCGGCATAGGCCACTGTGCCGAGCTTGTCGGAGAATCCGAGCTGCGTCACCATCGCCCGCGCGATGCGCGTGCATTGCTGAATGTCGCTCGCCGCGCCCGACGTCACCTTGTCGTGGCCGAACACCAGCTCTTCCGCCACGCGCCCGCCCATCGCCAATGCGAGCATGGCGATGAGCTGCTCATAGCTCTGCGAGATCTGGTCGCGCTCCGGCAGGCCCT
>NZ_LUUM01000288.1:0-9189 GCF_001644125.1 Methylosinus sp. R-45379 | reverse complement strand
CATCTCCAGGGGCACGATCTGCGACCGCTCATTCGGCCGTCGGTGCGCTCGATCCTGTTATTCGTGATTTATCAGCTCATTGATAGCCATCAGTCCATGGATTAAAGGCACGAACGCTGCTTCTTTCAAATAGGTCCTTTGTCGATATTTCAGGCCGTAATCCTTGAGGGCGTCGCTCGCCGAGATCAGAATTGCGCCCCGGTCGATCAACCCGTGAGCTTCTAAATTCTGCCGAAGACTACTGTGTTTTGGAAATGCCTTAGCCGTGCGAAATAACGACGGCTCGCCAATAACTCCGTCAGGAAATTCGATCCACGCGTGGCCATCCCAGACGGAGGAACCCGAGGGCGCCACCGAAATCGGCTTCTTGTATTGGAAGGTTTTCACTCCGTTGCAGGACAGCGATCCGAGCGCTACCCTGTTCGCTATAGAATCCTCAGTGAGACGAGCAGATATATACGCACACAGCGCGACGCATTGGCCAGCCGTCTTCGGAAAGGTCGCCAAGGCATCCACGGCACATTTGCTGAAAGCTGCTTTCAATTCTTCTGGTAAAATCATTCGGAGAGGCGCTGTAGCTTTCATGGCAAACCTTTGTACCTATTCGACCGACAATTAAATCCCGTAAACCTTTCCTTTCCACCAAATGCCGCTCGACGCAAAAGTCAAACCTTCTGCAACACGCGCCGCATCCTTGCGTTTCGAAGGCTTCCGCCATCCAAAAGATACGCGCGAAATTCGGCAGGCCCTGAGTGAACAAGACGCGCACCGGAAGAGGCGCTTCCACCTCCCCCTTGCCCCTTGAGGGGGGAGGTCGAGCGCCGAAGGCGCTCGGGAGGGGGTGCCCCCGAGTCTTTGCCGTTGAACCCCACCCCGGACCGCTTCGCGGTCCGACCCTCCCCCTGAAGGGGAGGGTGGAAACGCCCTACGAATGTCGGGCTCGCGTCCTGCGTCGGTGACAGCGAAAAAGCGTGCTCGCGAGAGCGCCCTTACAATCCCGTATCGTCGTGCGGCGGCTCGCCCTTGGTGAGGCCGACGGCGAAGCGCGTCCACAGGCGTTCGTGCAGATAATAGAGCACGATTTTGGAGACGATCTCCGTGCCGGTGATCGCGGCCGATATGCCCGTGTCCTGCGTGAACAGGAAGGCCGCGCCGAAAGTGATGACGCTGCCGGGCACGCGCCAGGACAGAGATTTCACCAGGCTGCGCAAGGGCGTCGGATGCAGCAGCTGATCGGGCGACGGCACGCCTTCCATGGAGGCGTAGCTCGCCTCCACGCCATTGCGCGCGCTGCGCTCGGTCCAGGCCGATTGCTTCACCATGCCGACGGCGACCGTCTCATTGGTCACGCGATCGATGAGGATGAAGCCGCCAGTCTCGCGATTGTCCTCATAGAGATCGCAGGCGATGGCGGTGTCGAGCCACAGCTCCGCCTCGCCGATCTCGTTGAAGGCGAGCGTCTGCGACGAATCGGCGAGCGGCTCGGCGAGGCCGGTCTCGATCTGTATGTGCGAGGCGACCTGCTTCACAAAGGCCGGCGTCATGCGCGCGCCGAGCTTTAAAAGATAGCTCTTGTCCAGCGTGAGCGGCTCGCGCACCAGCCATAGCAGCCGGGCCGACAGGCGATCGCCGATCTTGGCCGGCGACACCGGCGAGACGAGCATGTCGCCGCGGGAAATGTCGATCTCTTCGGTGAGGGTCAGCGTCACCGATTGGCCGGCCACCGCATGGGCGAGATCGCCGTCATAGGTGACGATGCGCGCGATCGTCGTGTCGCGGCCGGACGGCAAAATGCGGACGATGTCGCCCGGCTTTACGTTGCCGCCGGCGATGAAGCCAGAGAAGCCGCGGAAATCATGGGACGGCCGGTTCACCCATTGCACGGGGAAACGGAAGGGCAGCACGCGGGCGTTGTCGTCCGAGGCGACGCTCTCGAGATAGGCGAGCAGCGGCGGACCGGAATACCAGTCCATTTTCTTGCTCGCATGAACGAGATTGTCGCCGTCCTTGGCGACCAGCGGAATCACCTGAATGGTGAGAAAGCGCAAATGCTCGGCGAAGGCGCGGAAGTCGCGCTCTATGTCGGCGAAAATCTCCTGCGAATAGGAGACGAGGTCCATCTTGTTGACGGCGACGACGACATGCCGAACGCCGAGCATGGAGACGATGACGCTGTGCCGGCGCGTCTGATCCAAGAGGCCCTTGCGCGCATCGACGAGCAGAACGGCGAGCTCGGCCGTCGAGGCGCCGGTCGCCATATTGCGCGTGTATTGCACATGGCCGGGCGTGTCGGCGACGATGAACTTGCGCTTCTCCGTCGCGAAATAGCGATAGGCGACATCGATGGTGATGCCCTGCTCGCGCTCCGCCGCGAGGCCGTCGACGAGCAGCGCGAAATCGAGATCGTCGCCCTGCGTGCCGTGCTTCTTCGAATCCTGCTCGAGCGCCGCGATGAGATCGTCGGCCGCGAGATCGGCGTCATAGAGCAGACGGCCGATGAGCGTCGACTTGCCGTCGTCCACCGAGCCGCAAGTGATGAAGCGCAGCAAGGGCTTGTCGGCGGGCGCCGGCCCGACGGGGGCGCGCAGCGGCGCAGGCGTGGCGAGGCCGCCGTGCATCAAAAATAACCCTCCTGCTTCTTCTGCTCCATGGAGGAGGAGCCGTCGTGATCGATGAGGCGGCCCTGACGCTCGGAGGAGCGGCTCGCGCGCATTTCGGCGATGATCTCCTCCAGCGTCGCCGCGGAGCTCTCGATCGCGCCGGTCAGCGGATAGCAGCCGAGCGTGCGGAAGCGCACCAGCCTCTGCTGCACGGTCTCGCCGGGCTGCAGCTTCAGGCGATCGTCGTCCACCATGATGAGCATGCCGCCGCGATCGATCACCGGCCGCTCCTTGGCGTAATAGAGCGGCACGACGTCTATGCCCTCGCGCGCGATGTAATCCCACACATCGGCCTCGGTCCAATTGGACAGAGGAAACACGCGCAGGCTCTCGCCCGGACCCTTGCGGGCGTTGTAGAGGCGCCAGAACTCGGGCCGCTGCGCCTTCGGGTCCCAGCGATGCTGGGCGTTGCGGAAGGAGAGCACGCGCTCCTTGGCGCGGGACTTTTCTTCGTCGCGCCGCGCGCCGCCGAAGGCCGCGTCGAATTTCCATTTGTCGAGCGCCTGCTTCAGCGCGTCGGTCTTCATGATCTGCGTATGGAGCTGCGATCCATGCACGGTGGGATCGATATTCATCGCGACCCCTTCCGGATTGGTGTGGACGAGCAGCTCGAGGCCCGTCTCGGCCGCGCGGCGGTCGCGAAAGGCGATCATTTCCTTGAACTTCCATGTCGTGTCGACATGCAGCAGCGGGAAAGGCGGCTTCGACGGATAGAAGGCCTTCATGGCGAGATGCAGCATCACTGCCGAATCCTTGCCGATGGAGTAGAGCATCACCGGCCGCTCGCATTCGGCGACCACCTCGCGCATGATGTGGATGCTCTCCGCCTCCAGCCGATCCAAATGGCCGAGGGGCTTTGCCGCCAGCGCGTTCATTGCGAGCCCTCCGGCGCCGCGCCGCGCGTCAGCCGGCCGTCCGGCCCGACATGCAGGCCGCATTCTTTCTTCTCGTCCTCTTCCCACCACCAGCGGCCGGCGCGCTCGCTCTCGCCGGGCTCCAGCGCGCGCGTGCAGGGCGCGCAGCCGATGGAGAGAAAGCCTTTCTCGTGCAGCTCGTTCACCGGCACGCTGAATTCCTCTGTCGCGGCGACGATGGCCTCGCGCGTGTAATCGGCGAGCGGATTGAGCTTGACCAGCCGACGCTCGGCGTCGCTCTCGATGAGATGCACGCCCTCGCGCGCCTGCGATTGATCGGCGCGCAGGCCCGTCACCCAGGCGGAGGCGCCGGCGAGCAGGCGCGACAGCGGCTCCACCTTGCGAATATGGCAGCAGCCCTTGCGATTCTCGACCGAGCGATAGAAGCCGTTGACGCCATGCTCGGCGACATAATCGGCGAGCGGCAGCGCCTGCGGATAGGCGGCGTGAATGCGCCGCGCATAACGCGCCTCGGTCTTCTCCCAAAGGGCGATCGTCTCCTCGAAGAGACGCCCCGTGTCGATCGTCACCACATCGATCTCGAGGCCCTGGGTGAAGATGGAATGGGTGACGAGCTGATCCTCTATGCCGAAGCTCGTCGTGAAGACGATGCGGCCGGGGATGACCTCGCGCGTGAGCTTCAAGCGATGATCGAGATCGAGCGGCGCGAGGCGCGGCGCGAGCGTTTCGACGATCGACGTCTTCATGCCACGCCCTTTCGCCGGCGTTCGAGTATAGATGCGCCGCCCGCGACGCCGCGCTGATAGGAGAGGCTGCGCGCCTGACGCGCCTTTGCCCAATTGGCCTCGCCGTGATGCGCCGCGAGCTCATCGGGAATCTCGATCGTGTCGAAGCCGCCGCCGACCGCGTGCAAATATTGGTCCGGCGTCAGCCGGCCGCTCGCCCGCAACTCGCCCGCGAAACCCTCGCGGCGCAGCAGCCGCGCGAGCGAGAAGCCGCGCCCATCGGTGAAGGCCGGAAAGGCGATGTCGATGAGCGCGAGACGCGCGAAATGAGGCGCCAGCGCCTTGGGATCCGTCGTATTGGCGACATAGACGCCGAGCGCCGTCAGCCGCGCATCTTCCAGCGCGGCGGGCAGCCGCTCGAGCGACACGATCACCTTGCCGGAGCCGGGCAGGGATTCCTCATCGGCGAGACGGCGCCACTCGTCCGCGATGAAAGCGCCGTCAGATACCAGAGCCATCCTCGCCCTCCCGGCGCGCAGATTCCTTGAAACGCTTATGGCCCAAGCGCCGCCATGTGTCGATGAAAGCCTCACCTTCGCGCCGCTCGGCGAGATAGAATTGCACCAGGCTCTCGATCACGTCGGGAACCTCTTCCGCCGACACGCCGGGACCGAGCAATTCGCCGATCGAGGCCGAGAGCGTCGGATCGCCGCCGAGCGTGATCTGATAGGATTCGACGCCCTTCTTCTCGAGGCCGAGAATGCCGATCGCGCCGATGTGATGATGTCCGCAGGCGTTGATGCAGCCGGAAATCTTGATCCCCAGCTTGCCGATGAGACGCTGACGCTCGAGATCGGCGAAACGTTCCGAGATCGCCTGAGCGATCGGAATGGAGCGCGCCGTCGCCAGCGCGCAATAGTCGAGCCCCGGGCAGGAGATGATGTCGCTGATGAGCCCGGCGTTGGCGGTGGAGAGGCCCGCCGCCGAGAGATCGCGCCACAGAGCGAAAAGATCATCCTGCTTCACATGCGGAAGAATGATGTTCTGCTCATGGCTGACGCGCAACTCGCCGAAACCATAGGTGTCCGCCGCATCGGCCAGCGCGCGCATCTGCGCGGCGGTGGCGTCGCCGGGAATGCCGCCGATCGGCTTCAGCGAGACGGTGACGATGGCGTAGCCGGGAACCTTATGCGGCGCGACATTCACCGCGGCGAAAGCGGCGAATTCGGCGTTCTCCACCTTGACCTTTTCGAGCGCGTCCGAGCGCGCGGGCAAAGCTTCGTAAGCCGGCGGCGCGAAGGCTGCGACGACGCGCTCCAGCTCCTGCGCGTCATAGGCGAAAGGCGCGCGGTCCATGGCGGCGAACTCCGCCTCCACCTGCGCGCGAATCTCGTCGAGCCCGGTCTCGTGCACCAATATTTTGATGCGCGCCTTATATTTGTTGTCGCGACGGCCGAAGCGATTATAGACGCGCAGAATCGCCTCGAGAAAAGCGAGCAGATCGGCGCGCGGCAGAAACTCCCGCAGCAGCTTGCCGACGAAAGGCGTGCGGCCGAGACCGCCGCCGACGATCACCTCATAGCCGATCGCGCCTTGCGCATTCTTCACTATGCGCAGGCCGATATCGTGAATCTTGATCGCGGCGCGGTCATGCTCGGCGCCGCTCACCGCGATCTTGAACTTGCGCGGCAGGAAGCTGAATTCGGCATGGGCGCTCGACCACTGGCGCAGAAACTCCGCCGTCGGCCGCGGGTCCTCCAGCTCATCGGCGGCGACGCCGGCGAAATGATCGGCGGTCACATTGCGAATGCAATTGCCGGAAGTCTGGATCGCATGCATGTCGACGTCGGCGAGCGCCTCGAGAATATCCGGCACATCGACGAGCTTCGGCCAATTATATTGCAGGTTCTGCCGCGTGGTGAAATGGCCGTAGCCCTTGTCCCATTTGTCGGCGATATAGGCGAGCTGGCGCATCTGCCGCGAGGTGAGCGAGCCATAGGGAATGGCGACGCGCAGCATATAGGCGTGCAGCTGCAGATAGAGCCCGTTCATCAGGCGGAACGGACGGAACTCCTCCTCCGTCAGCGCGCCGGCGAGGCGACGCTCCACCTGCCCGCGGAACTCCGCCACGCGCTCGCGCACGAAGGCGCGGTCATATTCGTCATAGGCGTAGATCGTCGGCGCGGAATTGGGGCGCGGCGGCAGGGCCGGATCATGCGCAGTCATCGATTCCCCGCTCCTTGCAGCCACGCCTGCTTGCCGAGATCGCGCCGCACGCTCGGGCCGGCGGCGCGGAACTTCTCGCGAAAATGCGACGGAGCCGGCGCGCCGGCCGCATCCACCGTGACATCGACCAGATAGGCGTCGACGACGCGATTGGCGGCGACCGCCGCCTTGCCCGCCGCGTCCAGCGTCGCCGCCTCGGCCTCGTCATAAGCAATTTTCGCGCGCAGGAGATCGCGCTCCCAGCCGTCCTGCCCCCAAAACACGACGTCGCCCTCGGCGAGATCGGAGGCGAGCAGAATCTTGGGCGAGAATTTCGGATTGGCGGGCCGCGTCATGTCGGCTCCTTGACCAGAGTGAGCTTCAGCCCGTCGAGCTCGTCCGACCAGATGATCTGGCAGGAGAGCCGCGAGGTCTCGTGCAGAAAGGGCAGCTCGTCGAGCTTGTCGATCTCGTCCTCGCGCGGCGGCGCGACCTTGTCGGCCCATTCGGGATCGAGCACGATGTGGCAGGAGGCGCAGGCGACCGCGCCGCCGCATGTGCCCTCCATGCCCATCCCATAATCCCGCAAAATCTCCATCAACCGCCAGCCTTCCACAGGCTCCAGCTCGTGGGTGACGCCGTCTGCGTCCTCGACACGGATCACGCTCATCCTTTTCTCCGAACAGGCGCGGTCGCCGCCGAGGCGCCCTTCCTTCGGCTGTCGGCCCTGCGCGACCCCCTCGCGCCGAGCAAAGCGGGCGCGCCGATCGCCGCAAAGCGCGGAGACCTCGGCACGAACCGCAATCCTTCGAAAATGTGAGACCTACTTATTCGAGGTCGCGTGAATGTCAATTCACTATAAGGCAGCCTCGCGCCTCGAAAAACTACAAACGCTACGCGTGGTATCAACCGAAAAGGCCTCGATCGCGCCAGTGGCGGCGAGAAAAGGCTCGGCGCGCGCAACTCATAAATGGTAAGAGTTTTATGTTCCTGCCGCCCGAAAGCGGGCGCGAGCGATATAGGTGCTAGGCCATGGCTCAAAGACCGACCAAAGAAACCAAGCAGAGTTCGGCCCGTGAGGAGCGGCCGCCGGTCGTGCGGGAGAAGGTTCCTCCGCTCGCCCCTCAGAGAGGCCGGCCGACACTCATTCTGGTCGGAGCCGACAAGGGCGGCGTGGGCAAGACGACGATCGCGCGCGTGCTGCTCGACTATCTCGCCGCCAATAATGTCTTGACCCGGGCCTTTGACACGGAGACGCCGCGCGGCACGCTCTATCGGTTTCATCCCGACCAGACCAGCGTCGTCGATCTCACCTCGACCTCGGACCAGATGAAGATCATCGACACTCTCGCCACGGCTGAGATCAAGGTCAGCGTCGTCGATGTTCGCGCCGGCGGGCTGGAGCCGGCCCTGCAGGCGCTGCAGGACACGGGCTTTCTGGATGCGGTGGCGGAAGGAGAGGTCGGCTTCATTCTGTTCCATGTGCTCGGATCGTCCATCGCCTCGCTCGACGAGATCGCAGAAGTCGCGCCCTATGTCGAGGACGCGGACTATTTCCTCGTCAAGAACCATGTCAACGACACCACCTTTTTCGAATGGGACCCGGTGACGCACCGTAAATATTTCGAGAAAGTGGAGACGGCGGGCGAGATCACCATCCCCAAGCTCAACGAATTGTCCTATGAACAGGTGGAGATCGCCGGCGCGCCTTTTTCCACCTTCGTCGCCAATCGGACGGCGGAAGGGGAGCCGGCGGACCATTCCTTCGTCCTTCGCGGCTATGTCCGCACCTGGCAGAACAGGATCGCCGACGAGTTCGACCGCATCCATCTGCTGGATCGGATCGCCGGCAGGGAGGGCGCATAGCGCCGAACGTGGTTGAGCGGCAACATAGAGAGCCTCGGGCGGCGCCGAGAGAGTGAAAGATGAGTCGACGCACTTTGGTGTTCGTCGCCTGTTCCCCGCATCCGCGTTCGGGCGTTTCGACGACCGCGCGGCTGCTGACGGATTTCTATCTCTCGCGTCTCACCGAGGTCGAAGGCTTCGACACCGATCCGCATGCGCCGCGCTATCACGAATGGTTCCCGGACCGCACGCGCGTCATCGACACGGCCGACATACGTGGGCAGATCTCCTTGTTCGATCGGCTGCTGGTCGATGACGGAGTTCCCAAGATCGTCGATGTCTGGCAGCGCGCCTATGACCGTTTCTTCAAGACAGTGAAGGAGATCGGCTTCGTCGAGGAGGCGCGGGCGCGCGGCGTCGAGCCGATCGTGCTCTTCCATGTCGACCAGACCAACTCCGCTCTCGCCAGCGCGAAATCGCTTTCGGCGGCGTGGCGCGATGTCCCCATGGTGATCGTGCAGAACGAGGGCGCCGCGCCGCTCGGCGCCTATGCCCATGAGACGCTCGGACATTATCCTTCGACGCGCAGATTCCTCATCGGCGCGTTGGACGGCGCGGTGGCGAAGACTCTGGATGAGCCGGATCTATCGCTGAGCCGGCTGCTGGTCTCGCCGCCGCCGGAAATGTCGATCGTCATTCGCGCCGCGCTCAAAGCCTGGATCGCGCCGATCTTCACGCAATTCCGCAGCTTCGAGCTGCGGCATGAGCTGGATGGCGCGCAGTTCTTGAAATAAGCGCCACGCCGTCGCGCATTTTCATGACAGCCCCTGGTTCCGGCCGAAACTTCCGACAAAAAGAAACGAGCCTGTAGGCTCACGG